>JAZOCI010000030.1:0-44355 GCA_045596465.1 Bacteroidales bacterium
AGGTATCATTGGTACGTCTCTACCATAATTTTCAACTTTCAATTCGTAAGACGCAACAATGATATATTGTTTTTTTTAAGGTATCATTGGTACGTCTCTACCATAATTTTCAACTTTCAATTTTCAACTTTCAATTCATAAGACGCAACAATGATATATTGTTTATTTTTAAGGTATCATTGGTACGTCTCTACAATTATGAATTATGAATTGTGAATTATGAATTATTTAATCCTTCTCGCTCCGTCGGAAATCACTACGTCATAGACCTTAGGTTCGCGATTGAATTTAGCGAGATCTTTTTTCTTTGCTGTAGCGATGAAGTTGTCGTATAATTCTTCTTTCACAAGGTTTATCGTACAACCGCCGAATCCACCACCCATCACGCGAGATCCTGTCACACCACATTGTTTTGCAACGTCGTTCAAGAAGTCTAACTCTTCGCAGCTGACTTCATAATCTTTGCTCATGCCGTAGTGAGTGCCGAACATTCTGTCGCCGACAGTCTCGTAGTCGCCTTTTTCCAAAGCGTCGCAGACATCGAGGACTCTTTGTTTCTCACCGATGACATAGACAGCGCGTTTGTAGTCTTCATCTGAAATCTCAGACTTGACTTCATCTAACATTTCCATCGTAGCGTCGCTGAGGAAATTAACTTCCGGATGACGAGCCTTGATATGAGCGCATGCGTTCTCGCATGACTCACGACGTTTGTTATATGCCGACGATGCAAGTTCATGTTTTACAACGGTGTCTAAGAGAGCCACTTTATAACCTTCTGGATTGAAAGGGAAATATTCAAATTCCATGGTGGCGCAGTTGAGACGCATCAAATGACCTTTCTTGCCGAATACGGAAGCAAACTGATCCATGATGCCGCATTTCACGCCGCAGTAGTTATGTTCTGTTGACTGACCGATTCTTGCGAGTTCAAAGCGGTCGATATTGAGGTTGAAGATTTCATTTAAGGCATTGGCGAAAGTAGATTCTAAAGCAGCCGACGATGACATTCCAGCGCCGAGAGGCACATCGCCGACAAATACTGTGTCGAAGCCCTTAGGTTCGAAGCCGCGTTTCTTAATCTCGCGACAGACACCAAAAATGTAACGAGCCCATGATTCTTTTGGAGCGTCTTCTTCGTTCATTCCGAATTCCACCAGTTCGTTATAGTCGGCGGAATAAGCGCGTACCTTATCAGTTCCGTTAGGATTTATAGCGGCGTAGATGCCTTTATCTATCGCACCTGGAAAAACGAAGCCTCCGTTATAATCGGTGTGCTCGCCTATGAGATTAACGCGACCTGGTGAGGTATATACCATATAGTTGTCGCCAAACAATGACTTAAATTTTTCTTCAATTACTCTTGTATCCATAATGATTTGATTTTAACACATTAATTAATTTAATCCTCAAAAGTACAAAATTTTGTTTTACGAAAAACAGATAAAGGAAAATTTTGAACTACTCAAAAAGTATAAAGATATTTAACTGGATTTTACTATCTTTGCATTTATCTCTCAACAAGCTAAATATGAAAAAAAACTCTATATACTCATTTATTATCAGTGCTATCGCATTATGCTTGACTTCATGTACAAAAGTGAATGCACCTGAACCAATCAAACCTATCCCTACCCAAGAACAAATCAATTGGCAGAAATTAGAAACCTACGCTTTTATTCATTTTGGTCTTAATACTTACAATGATTTAGAATGGGGCTACGGTAACACTCCGGCTTCTACGTTCAATCCGACGCAACTCGACTGTGAACAATGGGTCGCGACATTGAAAAACTGCGGTATGAAAGGCGTGATACTGACAGCTAAACATCACGACGGATTCTGCCTCTGGCAAACCGAGACGACAGATTATAGCATAGCGAGTTCTCCTTATAAAAACGGCAAAGGCGACATGGTGAGAGAACTTTCCGACGCTTGTAAGAAATACGGTCTTAAATTCGGACTCTATCTTTCTCCTTGGGATAGAAATAATGCGGAGTATGCTCGCGATGATTACGTGGAGACTTATCACAAACAAATTGATGAACTTACAAGCAACTACGGCGATTTATTTGAGTTTTGGTTCGATGGCGCTAACGGTGGTAACGGTTATTACGGTGGAGCTAACGAGACTCGTTCCATCAATGCTAAGAAATATTACAATTACGAACGAGCTCGCGATACAATCTTGAAACGTCATCATGATGCGATGATTTTTGGAGGTACTTGTCAGACAATACGTTGGGTTGGTAATGAACAAGGCTGGGCTGGCGATACGGATTGGTGTATGATAAATCCCGGGTTGTCGGAAAACACGAAACATCTCAATCACGGCTCGGAAAACGGAACACACTGGATTCCAGCTGAAGTCGATGTCTCGATTCGTCCGGGCTGGTTCTATCATAAAAGAGAAGATCATCAGCTGAAGTCGGTGGCACAACTTACTGACATTTACTATCGTAGCGTAGGTCATAACGCAAATCTTCTTTTGAATTTTCCTATTAACCTCGACGGAAAAATTCCTGCCTTGGATTCTCTTCGAGCTACGGAATGGCATAAGGTTATTCTTAATGATTTTAAAGATAATATTTTAAAAAATGCTGAAGTAAGAGTCGATAACGAAAGAGGTCACAAGTTCAAGGCTGAGAACGTCATTGATGATAATTGGGATACTTATTGGGCTACTGAAGATGATTATAATTTTGGAACTATCTCGTTTACATTCGATAAGCCTGTGAAAATGAATAGGGTAGTGCTACAGGAATATATTCCACTTGGTCAAAGAGTGAAAGAATTTTATATGGAAGGAGAATTAAACGGCAAATGGTTCAAAATAAATCCTTTAGATACTTTATCGACCATAGGATATAAACGTATCGTTCGTTTCAACACTGTTGAATTGGATAAGCTTATAATCTATTTTGAAGAAAGTCGCGGACCTTTGTGTATCAATAATATAGAGGCTTATTGCGCGCCGATTTTGCTATCGGAACCTACTATTTCTCGTAATTATGAAAATGTCGTGACGATAAATTCTTCCGATAATGAGGCTGAGATTTATTACACAACAGACGGTTCTGTTCCAGATGGAAATTCTTTTAAATATGATAAACCTTTAATTTTCAATGATAAAGGGATTGTCAAAGCTATAACTTACGACCCGATTTCGAAAAATAAAAGCGATGTCGCAATGAAAGAATTCGATTTGCCTAAAGAATGTTTTGAGATAAATAATTATGCTGATGGAGGTAAAAAGATTCTTGACGGTAATACTAATTCTATGATTTATCATAATGTAAATGAACCTATTATAATTACTTTCAACGAGGAACAGAATATATCCGGCTTCAGATATACTCCAAATCAAGCGCGTGACGCTTCACGTCATATTGTTGATTATGAATTGTATGTCGATGGAAAATTGATTAAGAAATCGACTTTTGGAAATATCAAGAACAATCCTATCGAGCAAGTGGTTAAGTTTGAAAGTGTTAAAGGAAGAGAAGTGAAATTCGTCCCGAAATCCAATACAGATAACGCCAAAAACTGCGGGATTGCTGAGTTTTCGGTGATTACAGAGTAGGAAAGTTGGATATCACATGATTAACAGTCGCTTAAAATCTTGTCGAACATCTCGTGAGTTCCCAATTTGCCATTGATGATGCAGACACATTCTACGACGGCTTTCACGCATAATTTTTCGTCTTCTGCCTTGTAGATGTCTTGCTCAAAAACGTATCTTATGCCTTCTTTTCTGACGTTAAGTCTGCTGATAAATTTGTCGCCTCCTTTCAATGGTAACTTGTAATTCAACGTGATACGAGCCACGACAGGGTCAATTCCTTGGTTGTGTAATTCAGAAAATCTTACGCCTCTCGACAATATGAATTCGTGACGTGTATGTTCCATATAATGCTGATAGTTGGCGTTATTGACGATTCCTTGTGCGTCGCATTCATAATCGCGCACTTTCATCTCCATTTCAAAAATGTATTTTCCCATATCAAATCTTTATATCTTCTTTCAAATTGAAATATTCTTTAACAATTCCGTTAGCCAAAAGTTCTTCTTTTTTAGCCGTTATAAGTTCTCTGTTTTTGGAAATAATCCAGATGTCATCAGTATACCGCAAGAGTAATTCCAAGTCGTGGGAACTGAAAATTATCGTCTTTTTTTGTTCTCTGGAAAGTGTTTTCATAAGATTGAAAAGTTCGATTTTACTTGGATAATCGATGAAAGCTGTCGGTTCGTCCATGAATATAAGAGGCGTGTTTTGCGCTATGGTTTTTGCTATCATTACCTTCTGTTTCTCACCGTCACTTAGTGTATTGAAATATCTGTTAATCAAATGTTTTATGCCTACTATTTCAAGTGATTCATGAATTGCTTTTTCGTCGTCTTTTTCAATTCTTCCGAAGAAATTTGTATAAGGATAACGGCCACTCGCGACCACATCATATACCTTTAAAAAAATGTCGTCAGGTCGCTCGGTGAGGACTAATCCTATCAGACTCGCTTTCTCTTTTGCCGAATATGTTGAAAGGTCTTTACCGAACAATCTTATCTTGCCGCCGAGTGGTTTAATATGTGCCGTCAAAGTCTTAAATAAAGTCGATTTTCCCGCGCCATTAGGTCCAATCAAAGCAATAAGGCCGCCTTCGTCCAAAGCGACGTTTATCGGAGGCAAAATGGCTTTTCCCTTATAACCAATCAATAAATCTATTGTCTTTAAAACTTCCATCTTATTATTTATAAATCAATGAATTATCTCTTTCTTAAAATAACTGAAATCACAATCGGAGCTCCTATTAAAGCAGTGATGGCATTGATAGGCAAGTTCCCTTCAAATCCGGGCATCCTCGCAATTAAATTACATAATAAACTGATTACCATGCCAATTATCATTACGGCAGGAACTAATATTCTATGGTCGCTCGTTCTGAATATGAATCTTGTGAGATGTGGTATCGCCAAACCTAAAAAGGCAATCGGTCCGCAATAAGCTGTCACTATGGCGGTCAAATATCCGGAAATCATTATGATTATCAGATTGCTTCTCTTTATATTCAATCCTAAATTCTCGGCGTATAAATCACCTAATATCATGATGTTTAATGTCTTAGATAAGAATGAACTCGCGAATAATCCTGTCGTTACTGATATGCTGAAGAATGCGAGTTTGCTTGTCCCAACAGCTGAAAACGAGCCCATTCCCCAAATGACGAAAGCGTGAATGTCTTCTTTGATGCTGAAAAATTTCATCATATCAGTCAGTGCTCCTGCTAAGTATGAAATCATTAAACCAATGATTATCAATGTTGTCATGTTTTTAATCTTACTGCTGAATGCGAGTATTATCATCAATACTAAAGTGGCGCCTGCAAATGCGGCGAGGCTGATGCCTAAGTTCGACCATAATCCGAATGATGATAGCGCTTCTCCACCTAAAATGCCTGTCAATAAGATTGTTACGGCGACTCCTAATCCGGCACCACTGCTGATTCCCAACATGGAAGGGTCGGCGAGGGGATTTCGAAATAAGGTCTGCATCAAAAGTCCGGCAACAGATAAAGCTGCTCCTGCTAAAAGTGCAGTGACAGCCTGTGGAAGTCGGTAGTTGAAAACGATTGTCTCGACACTCGAACCGACTTCTTTTCCTAAAATAAGTCGGAATAATTCATCGAAAGGAATTATCACGGAACCTACAAATAAATTAAGAATAAACAATATTATTCCTAATGTTACAATTAGAATTAGTATACTGATATTTAATTTATTACGACTCATTATTTAACTAATCTCTTGAAGTATGTTGGTAAGTAATTATCCCACTCATTATTTAGTAATTCCGGATGAAAATGATAAATGAAATCAGCCAAAAGAACGTCAGGTTCATATTGTGAACGTTCAAAATATCCGCATTCCCTCACGTTGCAAACCAATAAATTCTTGTTCTTAAAAGCATCGAACATAGGATATAATTCATTTTCTTCTGCTAATTTTTCGTAGGTAAATGGCTCGTCGTATGAGTTTATAACTCTCCAATAATAAGCGCTTTGTGCTTTGAATAAAACGCTTTCAGCATCAATATGTAAACTTCCTGTTGATTTGTTGTCTTTCCAAACATAATCGCCTCCCGCATCAGCGAATATTTTTGCTATATAACTATCGCCACCTGGCACATACCATTGATTTTCAAAAGGTAAATCGGAAAATATAGTCGGTTTGTTATCAACTTTAGAACATAAATCACATAATGATTCATAACGACTTACGACATTATCAAAATATTCGTCCACTTGTTTTTCCTTGCCACATAAAAGTCCGACGACTTTCATCCATTCTGCACGTCCCAAAGGGTGACTTTCAAGATAATCTGCGAAAGGAACTAATACTGAAGAAGTTAAGGTTTCTAAATTATCATAATCGACAGTCGGGTAGGGCGTGAATAAAATTATATCTGCCTGTAACTTAATAAGTTTCTCCGTATTGATATTATTTTCATAACCGACATCTTCAATCTTGCCTTCATCGACCAAAGCGAGAATCTCGGAATTTCTTGTGTAACTGCTTTCTAAAATTCCTTTGACTTTAGAAATATCGTCAATCATTTGAAACACAGACCATTGTGTTGAAGAAAACGTTACAGCCGACTTTATCGGAGTCTTGATAATTACCTCATTATTTAATTCTTCTGGAATGTCGATACTATCGTTGAAAATGTAAAATTTACTTTCCTGTGAAAGATTGTTTATTATCAGCTTATATCCTGATTTATAATTATATATCTTGAAATTCTTAGCATAACGAACAAGATTCAACGAGTCGATATTCGTATCGCAAGCGATATTTTGTTTGGAAACATCATTGCACGAATTCAATGCGAATAGTATTGTAAATAAGACAGTTGCAATTTTTTTCATAATTATTGACTTTTTTGTGAAAACAAGCCTGAAAAAACTCGTCAAAGATACGAAAAAAAAGACTGCTTTTTAAGCCAAAAACTCAGAAAAAACAATTATCTTTGTAGTCTTAATACTTAAAATTTACAAAGATGGGTTTTTACATGTTTCATGCTCCTAAACCGAGGAAATTCAACTACATACCTCGTCATTTCGATCCTAACCAAGAAGCTCTTGAAAAGAAAAAAGCTGCTATGGGTCTCGACTCAAAACTTTCAGAACATGAAAAACGTAGAATGAGAATCAGAACCGGATTCGGCTACGACCCGGAAGAATTTGAAGAAAAGAAGAATAAAATCGGTTTTAAAGGAATGCGTTATGTGGTGTTTGGTGGCTTGCTCGCATTTTTTGTGTACATAATATTCGGAACACCTTTGATAGAGAATTTCTTGCAGATGTTTTTTAGTTTAAGCAAATAAAAATCAATAATTTATGTCCTTCGATATAATCAAATTGTTACCCGATTCTGTCGCCAATCAGATTGCTGCCGGAGAAGTTATACAACGTCCGGCTTCTGTTGTTAAGGAATTGATGGAGAATGCTTTAGATGCTGGAGCGACGCAGATTGACTTATATGTCAAAGACGCAGGTAGAACTATGATTACCGTCGTCGACAACGGTAGCGGAATGTCGGAAACCGACGCTCGCTTGTGCTTTGAACGTCACGCCACATCGAAAATAAAGAAGGCTGAAGATCTGTTTTCCATTCGTACTATGGGATTTCGTGGCGAGGCTCTCGCAAGTATCGCGGCTGTAGCTCAGGTGGAACTGATGACTCGCAGAAAAGAGGACGAGTTGGGAACAAAAATTATAATCGAAGGTTCTGTGGTGAAAGAACAGCTGCCAAAACCAATGTCTGTCGGAACCAATTTTACTGTTAAAAATATTTTCTTTAATATTCCTGCACGTCGTAATTTCTTGAAATCCAACGAAGTGGAGATGCGCCATATCACTGACGAATTCTTCAGAGTCGCGATGATGAATCCAGAAGTGGGATTTTCTCTCACGAACAACGACAAAGAGGTTTATCATCTTACGCCAGGAAATCTAAAACAAAGAATAGTAGGACTTTGCGGTAAGGATTACGACAAGAAAATACTTCCTGTCCAACAAGAGACGGAGACTGCCTCGATAAACGGTTTTATAGTGAAACCCGAATATCTGAGAAAGACACGCGGAGAACAGTATTTCTTTGTAAATAAGAGGTTTATAAAACATGCGTATCTTCATCACGCGATAGAAAACGCATATCAGGAATTGATTCCTAAGGATTGTTTCCCAGGTTATTTCATTGACATAGAAATAGATCCAAAAGAAATTGATATAAACATTCACCCGACAAAGACTGAAGTCAATTTTCAAGATGTGAAATTGGTCTATGCAATTCTTCATTCCGCAGTGCGAAAGTCTATAGGACAGAACAACTTAGCTCCAATGCTCGACTTCGATGTCAGTCCGAATTTGGGTTTTGATTTTGGCGAGGCGAGTAGAATGGATCGTCCTGTTGTAGAACCGAAAATTGATTTTAATCCGGGCTTTAATCCTTTCAAACAGAATACGCAATCGCGCAGTTCTTCTTCAGGAAATTGGAGGATAATGTACGAAGATAATGATACGGTTTCAAGTAATATCAATAAAATCAGCAATTTCGATGAGGCTCCGACGACAATTGTAGAGAATAAGAATTTATATCTGCAATTACAGCAGACTTATATCGTCACGACGGTGAAGTCGGGACTTCTTATTGTAGATCAGCATCTTGCGCATAAGAGAGTGCTTTATGAAAAGTATCTTAAAGAGATTGAAAATAATGTAGAGGCTTCGCAGCAAGAGCTTTTTCCTCAGCATGTTACGTTAAGTTCAAACGACGCTTCATTGTTGAAAGAGATAAATCCGGATTTGGAGAAGATAGGATTTAGGATTCAGCAGATGAGTGCTAACACATTCGTTATCAACGGAACTCCGGCTGACAGCAAAACCAACGATGCTGTTGCTCTTTTGGAAAAGATTTTGGACATGTATAAAACAAATCTCGTTGATTTGAAGTTAGATAAGAAACTAAATGTCGCAAGGACTTTAGCTTCGCAGTTGGCCATAAAATCGGGACAAAACATGACGCCAACGGAAATGCAGGATTTGGTCGACAGACTTTTCGCTTGTGCGGTTTCTGAAGTCTCACCTGATGGCAAGAAAATTTATACAATATTGAATGTTAATGATTTAAAAACAAGATTGAATTGATATGAGCGATTTTAGACCAGGCGGATTTTCAGTATTACCTACAGTAGTAAAAAATTTAGTGATAATCAATGTGCTGTTTTTCTTAGCTACCATAGCTGCAGAAACAGTCTTACGTATAGACCTCTCAGATTATCTTGGACTACATTATATAGGTGCGTCCGACTTCCAGTCGTATCAACTTGTCACTTACATGTTTATGCACGGCAGTTTCGGACATCTGTTCTTTAATATGTTTGCGCTTTGGATGTTCGGTAACACCCTCGAAAGAATTTGGGGACCTAACAGATTCTTGCTCTTTTATTTCGTTTGCGGCATAGGAGCGGGATTAGCTCAGGAACTCGTGCAATACATTCAATATCTGACTACATTACAAGGTTATGATAACGTGAGAATTGCGGCTAATCATATCATTCCTATGAGCGAATATCTTAACATGCTTACGACAGTAGGAGCGTCAGGTGCTGTATATGGCATCTTGCTAGCCTTCGGAATGATGTTCCCTAACTCCACGATATATATTTATTTTGCTATACCTCTCAAAGCCAAATGGTTTGTTCTTATTTATGGAATTATCGAACTGTTTGCTGGATTCACTTCAGTAGATAATGTCGCTCATTTTGCACATGTCGGAGGTATGCTATTCGGCTTGATTTTGATTCTTTATTGGAAAAAGAAAGGAACACTTTATTAATTATGAGACCTTTTCAAACTAATATAATAGACAGCGTCAAAGCCTTCTTCAATCAGAAAAGCGCTTTGTCAAGACTGATGTTAATAAATATTAGCATCTGGATTATATGCCTTTTTATCAGTGTATTTACATGGCTTTTTAATATCAGCGATATATCCTTCGTGACGAAATTGTTTGCTGTGCCTGCCGACATCTCATCATTGGCAGAAAAGCCTTGGTCGATATTTACTTACATGTTTCTTCAAGAAGAGTTTTGGCATCTGTTTTTCAACATGTTAATGCTTTATTATGGAGGTCAGATTTTCTTACAATTCTTCTCACAAAAACAACTTTTATTAACATACATCTTTGGTGGATTAGTTGGTGCCTTGTTCTTTATATTGGCGTTCAATGCGTTTCCTGTATTTGAAAATACCAAAACATACGCTTTCGCCTTAGGTTCTTCAGCTTCCGTACTGTCTATCTTGATAGCGGCTGCAACATATCAGCCAGAATACAGACTTAATCTGTTTTTATTAGGTCAGGTGAAGATGAAATGGATTGCTATAATATTCGTTATCATCGATTTATTAAGTATTCCAAAAGGAAACTCTGGCGGACATATAGCTCATCTTGGAGGTGCATTGTGGGGATTTTTATATGCGTACTTACTTAAAAAAGATTTTGATTTCTATCAGATTTTCAAACCTAAGGCTCGCATAAAGGTCAAGACGAGAAATGCTCGTAATTATAATCAAAGACCAAAAACTGATGAGCAATATAATGCGGAACGTGCTCAGGAACAAGAAGAAACGGATAAAATATTGGAGAAAATTGCCAAAAACGGTTATTCGAGTTTAAGCGAAAAAGAGAAGGAGTTTTTATTCAGACAAAGTAAGAAGTGATGGGGAAAGTAGTACAAAGAAGAAATACATTTTTACAAGGTTTAAGTAAATCGTTAATAGGTATTTGCGGTATAGTAGCCTTGTTATCTGCTTTTTTGTGCGCCTTATGTCCATTCATAAATCCTTCTATATTCGTATGGACAGCATTCTTCGGCTTGGGATTTTGGATTATATTTTTTGCTAATATCTTAATTCTTATCGTATTAATATTCTTAAAATCAAGAAGAACACTGCTGATACCAATCATAGCCTTGATATTTTCAATTCCTGGTTACATAAAATCCTATTCATTCGGGAAAAGTAATGATGTCGAAGCACAGATTAAAGTAATGACTTATAACGTTAGCGTCTTTAGAAATTATAAAGATAAAAGCAGTACAGTATCTGAGGTTAAAAATTCTTTAGTTAATTTTATTAAAGAACATAATCCTGATGTGATATGTTTGCAAGAATCTGGCAAGTGGCCTAAAAATACAGCTCAAAGTTTTTCAAAGACAATAGGTTATAAATATTATACTTATAACACAAAGAATGGCAACAGCTATTTCTCAAAGTATAAGATTGAAAATGTTAATATTTTTAAAGATGAGAATATCAGCAAATTCGCTGACATAAAAAAAATTAACATAAGCAAAAACGAAAGCTTTTATTTAGTTAATTGTCATTTAAATTCTTTTGGTATTTCGAAAGAAGAAATAGAATATATCAATGATATAGAAAACATAGTCAAGGAGTCAGAGACTCATGGTAAGTCGGTGATTCATAAACTAAAAAGTGGTTTTGAGCGCAGAACCCAAAGCACGGATTTATTATTAGAGAATCTTCCTGACGACACTTTGCCTTTGATTATATGTGGCGATTTCAACGACACTCCGTTTTCATACACATATAGTCAGATGTCGAAAGCTGGAATGAAAGATGCATTTATAACTGCGTCGCGAGGAATTGGCAAGACATATTGCGGACCGTTGCCGTTGTTGAGAATTGATTATTTTTGGTATAATGATTATATAGAAGTCGTTGATTATAAAAGGATAAAACAGACGACATCAGATCATTATCCTTTGATTATGACATTTAACATAAAAGACAAAGTGGAGGAGGAGCAATGAATTTTAAATTAGTGTCAGATTTTAAGCCTACCGGCGACCAACCGCGAGCCATAGAGCAGCTTAAACAAGGAATATTGAATGGCGAGCGGCATCAGACACTTTTGGGTGTGACGGGCTCCGGAAAGACTTTCACTATTGCGAATATGTTAGCGGAACTGAATCGTCCGGCATTGATACTCAGCCACAACAAGACTCTTGCTGCTCAGTTGTATAGTGAGTTCAAACAGTTTTTCCCTCATAACGCAGTGGAATACTTCGTTTCATATTACGATTATTATCAGCCGGAAGCCTTTATCCCTCAGACAAATACATACATAGAAAAAGATCTTTCAATCAACGATGAGATTGAGAAACTACGTCTCAGCGCAACGACTTCGCTTCTTTCCGGGCGTCGCGATATTATCGTAGTATCTTCTGTTTCTTGCATTTACGGTATTGGGAATCCTGATGACTTTGAAAAGAATGTAATTTATTTAGAAGTAGGAAAAATAATTCTCAGAGATGATTTTCTGCGTCAACTGTCTGATTCTCTGTATAGTCGTAATGACATTGAATTCACTCATGGAAAATTTAGAGTCAAAGGCGACACCGTCGATGTGTTTCCTGCTTATTCCGACATCGCTTACAGAATAATTTTCTGGGACGACGAAATAGAAGAAATAGAATCCTTTGATCCTGTCAACGGCACTCGTATTGAAGCACTTTCGAGCTTGACATTGTTTCCCGCAAATATCTTCGTGACATCTAAAGATAAGATAAAATCTGCTACAAATGAGATACAACTTGATATGTTCAAGCAGGTTGAATATTACAAAGAGATAGGTAAATTTGAGGAGGCGAAACGTCTCGAAGATAGAGTTGTCTATGATATTGAGATGATTAGAGAACTCGGATATTGCAGTGGCATAGAAAATTATTCGCGATATTTCGACGGTCGTGAGCCTGGAACACGTCCTTTCTGCCTGATAGATTATTTTCCTGACGATTTCATCACCATTATTGACGAAAGTCATGTCACGGTTCCACAGATTCGAGGAATGTATGGCGGAGACAGGTCAAGGAAGCAGACTCTCGTAGAATACGGTTTCCGTCTGCCTTCGGCTTTGGATAACAGACCTCTTAAATTTGATGAGTTTGAATCTCTTACAGGACAGACTGTTTATGTCAGCGCGACACCAGCGGATTACGAACTACAAAAGACAGAAGGCGTTTATGTGGAACAGTTGATTCGTCCTACAGGTTTGCTCGACCCGATTATCGAAGTGCGTCCTTGTAAAAATCAAGTCGATGACTTGATAAATGAAATACATAGAGTCGTTGAAGGCGGACAAAGAGTCTTGGTCACGACATTGACAAAAAGAATGGCGGAAGAGCTTACGCGTTATCTCAACAATCTTAATATTAACACAAGGTATATACATTCTGACGTCGATACATTGGAAAGAATCGAGATTATGACTGGATTGAGAAGTGGTATCTTCGATGTTTTAGTTGGCGTCAACTTGCTTCGTGAAGGCCTCGATTTACCTGAAGTACAGCTCGTTGCGATAATGGATGCTGACAAAGAGGGCTTCTTACGTTCTGAACGTTCTCTTACGCAGACAGCTGGTAGAGCAGCACGTAATGCCGATAGTAAGGTTATCATGTACGCCGATAAGATTACAGATTCTATGCGTAAGACTATTGACGAGACAGCTCGCAGAAGAGAGATACAACTCGCATATAATATTGAACATGGAATAACTCCAAAGACAATCATTAAGTCGATTGATACTTCGATGAGTAAGACTTTATCTAAACAACCTAAAGATTACCAATCTGTTGAAGATAGAGTAAGGTCAGTAGCTGAAGAATCTAACGTAAAATACAAGTCGGGAAAAGACATCAAGAAAGCTATTCTCGAAGCTAAGAAAGAAATGGAAAAAGCGGTCAAAAACCTTGATTTCATGGAAGCTGCGAAATACAGAGATTTGATTATTGCACTTGAAGAGAGGATGAATTAACAATTAACAGTTTACAATTTACAATTAACAATTGATGATAGAGTGGGTGATTTCAATATAATCATGTTTTTTCACAACAAATTTAGGCTATTTTTCTCTATTAAAAATTTATAGTTTCCTTTAACTTACTTAATTCGACCGATAACTTATTTGTTAATGACTTTTTAATGTAATAGTTTGTACATTTGCCTCAAAATTGGTTGGTTGTTTTAGGATCAAACAATGCTGGTATAGCAAATTTGTTTTTTTGTTGTTTTTGGTTTGTTTAGTATCAGCGCTTTTCGAATAGAGAAATAAATGTTTGACCAAAGAAAAAAAGTCGGTGAAAACTGACTTTTTTTTATTAATTGTGTATTTTTTCCACAACAATCCACATTACATCTTGTTAATAAGTTTACAAATGATACATATATCAATAAGATATATGTTGGTATAATCGTTGCGACTCTGAAGAGAAAGAAAAATTATACTATGGAAAAATTTAAATCTGTAACTAACTTTATTTTAAGAAATAAGAAAATAATAATTTCAGTCGTCTTACTACTTGTCGTTACATTTGTTTTAATTCATTATTTGAAAGAGGAAGAAGAAGATCCAGTTTATCCAGTCGTCACTGTTGAAAGAGTCAAGCAGGAAGACGTTGCCATTTATGGAGAATATGTCGGGCGTGTCAGAGCGCAGCAATTTGTTGAGATAAGGGCTCGTGTTGAAGGTTATCTTGAGAAAATGTTATTTGAGGAAGGAACTCATATTGATAAGAATCAATTACTTTTCGTTATCAACCAAGATAGATATAAGGCGAGAGTCGATAAAGCTAAGGCTCAGCTCAATAAAGACAAGGCGCAAGCTAACAAGGCAGAACGCGATTTGGAAAGAATACGTCCTTTGTATGAACAAAATGCTACGAGTCAGTTAGATTTAGACAATGCCATAGCGGCATACGAAACGGCTAAGGCTTCAGTCTCTATGAGTGAGGCCGATTTATATCAAGCTGAGTTAGAGCTCGGTTATACTACAGTTAATTCTCCAATATCAGGTTACATTAGTGAAAGCCAGGTTGACTTGGGAACATTAGTTGGTCCATCATCGAAATCACATCTCGCCACCATAATAAAAATGGATACTGTTTTGATTGACTTCAGCATGACAGCTTTAGATTATCTTAAATCAAAAGAAAGAAACGTTGAGTTGGGGCAAAAAGACACTACTCGTTCATGGCAACCTCATGTAACTATCACATTGGCTGACAATACAATATATCCATATAAAGGTCTCGTCGATTTCGCGGCGCCACAAGTCGATGAATTGACAGGGACATTTTCGGTCAGGGCAGAGATGACAAATCCTGACAGAACCTTATTGCCAGGACAATTTACGAAAGTTAAGTTGTTGTTAGACGTTAGAGAAAACGCCAATGTCGTTCCATTGAAATCTGTTGATATAGAAAAGGGTGGTGCGTATATCTATGTTTTGCGTACCGATGCAACAGTGGAAAGAAGATTTATTGAGATAGGACCGGAAATCAATAATAATGTTGTCGTTGAAAGAGGTTTGAGTGCTGGAGAATTTATTGTGACAGAAGGACATCACAAACTCAATCCAGGCGACAGAGTGGAGTTTTATTTGGGGAATTAACAAAGAAGAATGGACAGATAATAGTTATATTAACTGCAGACTATAACATCAACTATTAACTTTAAACTACAAACCGAATTAGATAATGAAAGTATCATTTTTTATAGATAGGCCTGTTTTTTCGATAGTAATATCAATATTGATTGTCATTGTCGGTTTCATTGGATTGACGATGTTACCGATAGATCAATATCCGCAGATCACGCCACCTGTGGTAAAAATCAGCGCGTCATATCCTGGAGCAAGTGCCTTGACGGTAGCGCAAGCTGTTGCAACTCCGATAGAGCAGCAGTTGAATGGAACACCAGGTATGCTTTATATGGAATCGACGAGTTCAAACTCAGGCGGTTTCTCAGCTTCCGTGACTTTTGACATAGGCACCGACCCTGAGTTGGCAGCTGTCGATATTCAAAACCGTATCAAACTTGCGGAGTCGCGTCTACCGGCAGAAGTTGTGCAAAACGGTATCAATGTGGAACGACAATCTCCAAGTCAGCTGATGACTATATGTCTCACCTCGTCGGATCCTAAATTCGATGAGATATATCTTAGTAACTTCGCGACACTTAACGTTTTGGATTTAATCAGACGTATTCCAGGTGTAGGTCGAGTCTCAAATATAGGCAGCCGTTATTACGCCATGCAGATCTGGGTGCAACCCGACAAACTCGCGAGTTACGGACTCACTATCGCTGACTTGCAAAACAGCCTTAAAGATCAGAACCGAGAATCGGCGGCTGGAGAATTCGGCAAGGCTCCTGTTGTTGGTGTCGATATCACGACGCCAATCACGACGCAAGGACGACTCTCTACCGTAGGTCAATTTGAAGAGATCGTATTGAGAGCCAATCCCGACGGTTCTTTGATAAGACTTCGCGATGTCGCAAGAATATCTTTAGAAGCTCAGTCATATAACACCGAAAGTGGTATCAATGGTGAAAATGCCGCCGTCTTGGGAATATATATGTTGCCTGGGGCTAATGCTGTGGAAGTGGCTGATAATGTGAAGAAAATGATGGAAGAAATTAGTCTCAACTTCCCTGAAGGTATGAGCTATGAGATTCCATTCGACATGACGACATATATTTCAGAATCAATACATCAGGTTTATAAAACCTTATTCGAGGCTTTGTTCCTCGTTATCCTCGTTGTTTTCCTCTCATTGCAGAATTGGCGGGCGACGGTAATTCCATTGGTAGCTGTGCCGATTTCTTTGATAGGAACATTCGGTTTCATGCTCATATTCGGTTTCTCTTTAAATATTTTAACATTATTAGGTCTCGTATTAGCCATCGGTATTGTCGTCGATGACGCTATCGTTGTGGTGGAAAACGTGGAACGCATCATGGAACAGGAACATCTGTCGCCTTATGATGCCACGAAAAAAGCCATGGAGACTCTCGTAAGTCCTCTCATCGCGACATCATTAGTACTTGCAGCAGTATTCGTCCCCGTAAGTTTCCTCGCTGGAATAACAGGGATTCTTTACAGACAATTTACGATAACAATTGTCGTCTCCGTCTTGATTTCCACGGTCGTAGCTCTTACTTTAAGTCCGGTGATGTGTTCGTTAATATTACGACCTAAGAAAAATGAAAGCAGTAATTTCATCTTTCGAGGCATAAATAAAATGCTTTCCAACGGTGAAGAACGATATGGTAAATTAATTTTAACATTTATCAAAAACAGAAAACGTGTCATGTTTTGGTTCGGTATGGTGGTAGTGTTTATCTTCTTACTTCACAAGACCATACCGTCGAGTTTCCTTCCTGTTGAAGATCAAGGATATTTTAAGGTGGAGTTGGAGTTGCCAGAAAATGCCACTTTGGAACGTTCACGCGTAGTCGCCGACAGAGCTATAGACTATCTCATGGGACTTGACGAGGTGGAATATGTGCAGAGCGTCGTAGGTTCGAGCTCGCGTGTAGGAACAAGCCAATCGGCTACAGAACTGACAGTGATTTTAAAACCTTGGGAAGACAGAGACGACACTACCATTGAAGAGATTATGGATAAGGTGAGGAAGGAATTTTCTCGTTATCCAGAAGCTAAGGCCTATCTCTCGCTACCACCTGTCATTCCAGGTCTCGGTTCTTCCGGTGGTTTTGAGATGCAACTTGAAGCTCGTTCCGATGCTACATTCGAGAACTTGGTGGCCGCTACCGACACCTTAATGTATTATGCATCGAAACGCAAAGAGCTCTCAGGGCTGTCGTCATCGTTGAAATCGGACATACCGCAGATCTATTTCGATGTCGACAGAGACAAGGCGAAACTCGCTGGCGTACCTATGGCAGAGATCTTCTCCACGATGAAAGCTTATACCGGAAGCGTCTATGTCAACGACTTCAACCTTTTCAATAGAGTATATCGCGTTTATATCCAAGCCGAAGCCGATTATCGTCAGTCGCAGAATAACATCAATCTTTTCTATGTGCGAGGTGCCAACAAGGTCATGATTCCTCTGACATCATTGGGAAACACTTCTTACACTACTGGTCCTGGTAGCATCACGAGATTTAACATGTTCAACAGCACCGTCATCAGAGGTCAGGCTGCACATGGTTACAGTTCGGGAGAAGCCACTGAGATAATGGAAGAAATTGTCGACACTCATCTGCCAAAGAATATAGAGGTGGAATGGAGCGGACTCTCGTTTCAAGAGAAGAAAGCCGGAGGTAAGACAGCCATGGTCTTAGCATTGGTATTCGTATTCGTCTTCTTATTCCTCGCCGCCTTGTATGAGAGCTGGCTCGTTCCTGTCGCTGTATTGCTCTCGTTGCCCGTTGCGGCTCTTGGCTCTTATCTCGGAGTATGGCTCTGTGGCTTGGAAAACGACATCTATTTCCAGATAGGTCTTGTTATGCTAATCGGTCTCGCAGCTAAAAATGCCATCCTCATTGTCGAATTCGCAAAGGAAATGGTCGATAAAGGCGAAGACATAGTGCAAGCCGCCGTCATAGCGACACGACAAAGATTTCGTCCTATCCTCATGACGTCATTGGCTTTCATCTTGGGATTGATACCATTAGTATTTTCCAGCGGTCCAGGCTCAGCAAGCCGTCAGGCAATAGGAACAGGTGTCTTCTTCGGAATGATATTCGCCGTGATATTCGGTGTTGTCCTTGTGCCTTTCTTCTTCGTATATGTCAATAAGCTCAAAAATAAATTAAAAAGAAAATCATAATGAAAAAATATCTCCTTGTCATATTGTCGCTCGTATTTCTTTCTTCTTGTAAGATAGGGGAGAAGTACACCAAGATAGAAACCGATATACCGGATAATTACGTCGGTTACGCTCAGGACACTACATGTTGGGCTGACCTTGAATGGTGGGAAATATATGCCGACACTAATCTTAGAAATCTTATCAATAATACCTTAGAGAATAATAAAGATATGAAAATAGCTGTTGCTAAGGTGAAAGAGATGGCTTTAAGAAAGAAGATAAACCGTGCCGACTTCTTTCCTAAGATTGATGGAAAGGCTTACGCACAAAACGAAGGCCTTAATTATGGTGGCGATGATTACGGCAATGATTTTGAATTCGGCATAAAAGCCAATATCGCTTGGGAAATAGATTTATGGGGTAACTTACGTTGGGCTAATGATGTGGCCATAGCTGAATATCTGTCATCGATAGAAGGACAAAGAGCATTGATGATGAGTTTGGTGGCTGAAGTGGCTGAAAATTATTTCGAGCTGATAGCTCTCGATAACGAGCTGACGATTGTAAAACAGACTCTTAAGGCTCGTGAAGAAGGAGCTAAACTTGCCAAGATTCGTTTCGAAGGCGGTGTTACGAGTGAGACCTCATATCAGCAGGCGCAGTTGGAATATGCCAAAACCGCGACTCTTATCCCTGATTTAGAGAAGAAAATAGCAATAAAAGAAAACGAGATTTTGGCATTGTCAGGCTGTTATCCGCAACATATTGCGAGAATCGAGATACAGAAAAACCTGACGTTGCCTGATTCCATTCCTGTAGGCTTGCCTTCCGATTTGATGGAACGTCGTCCCGATATAAGAATGGCGGAGCAGAAACTCATCGCAGCCAATGCTAAAGTCGGCGTGAGCTATACAAATATGTTTCCTAGAATAGCTCTAACTTCCGACTTGGGATTCGAGACCGACGAGATAGCTACTATCTTTTCATCGCCGATGTTTTTCATAGGCGCGAATCTGCTCTCACCGGTTTTCAATATGGGTAAAAATAGAGCCAAATATAAAACGCAACTTGCAGTATATGAACAAGAATGCTACAGATACGAGAAGACCGTGATGTCGGCGTTCTATGACGTGATGAACGCATTGGTGGAGTTTGACAAGATAAAAGAGATCTACGAGACACGACAGCTTCTGGAACAATCGGCGAAGGTGACAATGGAGCTTGCCCAATTACAATATATTAATGGTGTCATCGGATACCTCGACGTTCTCGATGCACAAAGAAACTATTTCGATGCGCAAATAAGCCTGAGCAATGCTTATCGCGACAAACAAATCACAATGGTGAAATTATACAAAGCATTGGGCGGAGGCTGGAACGAATGACGTTTACTTGATGAATCTTGCCGAAAACTGACTTTTGGCATATCAACATTATAAACCGAGAGTAATTTTGCTCTCGGTTTTATTAATAATTGTGACGTATCATTCTGCACTCCCAATGCAGTAACGTTTTTCATCAGCCCTTGAGAATGAATCGCTTTTTTGTTGTTTTTTTCGATTCAAGAAATTCTCGAGGGCTCTTTTTTTTGAGACTTAATGAGACGCACCAATTACATCGTGTTTATTCTCATCGGTGTAATGTGATACGTCTCTACTTGGAGACTTTTAAAATTTTTTCTATGATTAGTAAAAATTATTACTATTTTTGTATGTTTTAAAAACGAAGTAATATGAATATTTTTATGACATTATGTAATGCTTCTGCAAGTCAGGAAGTTATTACATCGTTTGCAACTCCTGAAGCATGGCGTTGGTTATTACAGTTTTGCATTATCGCAATAGGTTTGTTGGCAGGTAATATTTTAAGAAGAAAAGTACCTTTCCTGAGGAAGAGTCTGATACCTTCGGCTTTGTTAGGTGGAGCGTTATTACTTTGTCTGAAGCTTATTCCAGGAATGGACAACGTGGTAAACAAGCAATCGATGGAGATCATCACTTATCATGCACTCGGTCTCGGCTTCGTAGCTCTCGCATTAAAAAACAACAAGATAGAATCAAAATCCTCGACCATGAAGGTCATAGAAACCGGAACTCTCACCGCAAGTACTTATTTAATTCAAGCTATCGTTGGTTTGGCGGCGACAATACTTCTGTTCCATTTCGGAAAGATTATTTTCTACGCCAGTGGACTTTTGCTTCCTATGGGTTACGGTCAAGGTCCTGGACAAGCTCTCAACTTCGGTACCATTTACACAGGACAAGCCAAGCTCCAAGGCATTGACTTTGCAGGTGCCGACTTCGGTCTCTCTATAGCAGCGATGGGATTTATCGTGGGTAGCGTCATCGGTGTCATCTATCTTAATATATTACGTAAGAAAGGAATCATCAGCGTTCAGGAAATGGAAGAACGTCAGACAAATACATTAGACGATTATCAAAGCGACGACGAGATTCCAGACAGCGAATCAATCGACAAGTTCTCAATCCAGATATGTCTCGTGCTCTTGGTTTATTTCTTCGTATATCTCTTCGTCAACTGGATTCAGAAGATGGATTTAGGCGACTTCGGAACAAACACCTTGAAACCAATGTTATGGGGATTTAACTTCTTATTCGGAACATTGTTCGGCGTCATAGTGAAATGGTTCATGAACAAATTCAGAAAAGTGAAATTGATGAGCCGCGAATATGCAAACAATTATCTCCTTAACCGCATCAGCGGATTCTGCTTCGACGTGATGATAGTCGCCGGAACTTCGGCCATCAGCTTCAAGAACTTAAGAGGTTTTATCGTTCCACTGATTATTGTATGTACTTTAGGAGCTATCGCTACGTTCTGGTATCTGCGTGCCGCCTCTAAACATCTTTATCCAACATATCAAAACGAAGGCTTCCTCAGCATGTTCGGTATGCTCACAGGAACTGCAAGTAACGGCATGATTCTGCTCCGCGAAATCGACCCTAAATTCGAGACACCGGCGGCTAACAACTTGGTGCTCCAGACTTTCCCTGCCATCATCTTGGGATTCCCAATCATGCTTATCTTAGGCTACGCGCCTCAATCGTTCACCGCAAGTTTGATAACATTAGGTGTCGTGACGGTCTTATTTATAATAATGGCAGGATTTATCTTCAGAAATAAGATTTTTAAGAAAAGGAAAAAATGATAACGAAAAGAGTTTGGCTATATTCTATTGCTTATCATAAAAACAAAAAAAGAGTCGTAAAATCTTACGACTCTTTTAATTTGTAGATTTACAAGACTTTAAAAGCTGTCATCGAAATCTTCAATGTTATAGTCTTCGTCCTCAATATCATATTCGTCTTCAAATTCTGCAAACATATCATCTTCGTTTTCCCAGTCAAAGTCGTCATCAAAATTGTTTTCATCGAAGACGTCAATGTCGTTCATTTCTTCCATAAATTCTGCCAATTCGTCATCGGTCATCTTGTCCAAATCTTGTGTCAGCAATTTATGGTCGCGAGCCAATGATCTCAACTCTTTCATAACCTCAGGTGACACGTAGAAATCATCGTCGTTTTCCTGACAATAATTGATGTATTTCGGATCTTTTTCGAAAACTTCAGCTAAGGTTTCACCGGCATATTTACCGGAAATAAATACAGAATCAATATCGTAAAATTTCATAACTCTAATTTTTTATTTTTTCAAAGATATATCTTTTTTTTAAAAAAAGAAACGTTTTTAATTATTTTTTGAAAATAAAATATACTGCCAAAACCAAGAATACAAAACCTATCAGATGATTCCACCTCAATGTCTCGTTCTTGAATATCGTTACGCTGATTAACATGAAGACAGTCAATGAAATGACTTCTTGAATGACTTTCAATTGTACCAAAGAAAAAGGTCCGCCGTTAATTTCTGAACCAATTCTGTTTGCCGGAATCATAAATGTGTATTCGAAAAATGCCAATCCCCAGCTGCACAATATTATTAATATCAACGGCCAGTCGGTGATGATTTTCATTTCTGATAACTTAAGATTTCCATACCAAGCAAACGTCATGAAAATGTTAGAAATAATTAACAAAAGTATCGTATAAATTGCTTTCATATTAAAAAATATTAACGTTAATTTTCTTTTCAAATCAACTGCAAATATCAGTATTTTTTGTGATTTAAATTTATTATTTTTGCAAAAAAACAAACATGGACTGGAAAAATATCATCAACGAAGATTGGACTTTGTTTTTAGACCGCGACGGCGTGATAAATGTTCGCATCATCGACGGTTATGTCACTAAAATCGAGGAGTTTGAATTCTTGCCTAATGTGATTGAAGCATTTAAGATTTTCAATAATAAGTTTAAACGAATCATTGTGGTGACAAATCAGCAAGGAGTAGGGATGGGCTTGATGAAAAATGAAGACGTCGAAAAAGTTCATGACTTTATGATTCAGGAAGTTAAGTCGAATGTTGGTAATATCGACAAAGTGTATTTCTGTCCTCAGTTGAAATCTGAACCTGATAATTTTAGAAAACCGAGTCCTAAGATGGCTTATTTCGCGAAGAACGATTTCCCGGAAATAGACTTCTCAAAATCTATCATGATTGGCGATATGAATTCCGATGTGGAATTTGGCAGAAATGCAGGAATGAAAACTATATTTGTCGGCGACAACGAACTTAAAATCAATCCAGACGACAGATTTGAAACACTTTATGATTTCGCAAAAACCTTATTATAATATGGAAAATCTTATACTTATAGTCTTTGTTGCATATACGATATTGCTTTTTATTGTCGCGCATCTATCTTCAAGAAAATCAACAAATAACACATTTTTTACAGGAAACAGAAAATCGCCTTGGTTTGTAGTGGCTTACGGAATGATAGGAGCTTCTTTGTCGGGTGTGACTTTCATGTCGGTTCCTGGAGGTGTCTATTCCGGACAATTTACATATTTTGGAATAGTCTTGGGCTATATTATTGGTTATGTGGTAATTGCATTCTTACTTCTTCCTCTTTACTACAAATTGAATTTGACTTCAATTTATTCTTATTTGGAAATAAAGTTCGGGAAATCGTCTGAGAAAACTGGAGCTTTATTATTCATAATCTCGAGATTAGTAGGCTCTGCAATTCGTATGTACTTGGTAGTCTTTGTTTTGTACGAATTTGTATTTAAGTCATGGGGAATCCCTTTCTGGGTGCCAGCCGTATTATTTATAGTGTTAATTTTATTTTACACTTTCAAAGGAGGAATTAAAACTGTCGTGTGGACTGACACATTACAAACGACATTTTTGCTCTTGGCTGCAGTGATGACAGTTGTTGTTATCGTAAAAACTTTAAACATTTCCTTTGGAGAATTGATGTCAATTTCCTCGGAACGTGGCTATACAAAATTGTTTGAGACGGATTGGTTACATAGTAAATTCTTTGTAAAACAAATACTTAGCGGTGCATTTATAACAATAACGATGACAGGTTTGGATCAAGATATGATGCAGAAAAACCTGACATGTAAGTCGTTGAAAGATGCTCAGAAAAACGTCTTGACATCAAGTTTCTTCTTCGTTTTGGTTAATATATTGTTTATGTCGTTGGGTGTAGCTTTGATTTATTACGCACAAGCAACAGGTTTTCAATTGCCGACAAACGAAAGTGGAGTAGTGGTCAATGATAAAATTTTCCCCGCTATCGCATTTTCTTTAAATAAATTAACAAGCATTATCTTCGTAATTGGATTGATTGCAGCTGGATATTCAAGCGCCGACGGAACCTTAACTGCTTTAACAACAACATTTTGCTACGACTTCCTGCATTTCGATAACAATGAAAAAATTACGGAAGAAGATAAAATCAGATACAGAAAATACATTCACATCGGATTCGCATTGCTTTACCTGCTCGTGATAATTTTGTTCAGACCATTTCATAATGAATCACTTATCGATAAAATATTCGAAATAGCAGGTTATACCTACGGACCTTTATTGGGACTTTATACATTCGGACTTTTCGTCAAAAACAGAAGACCAATCGACAAATTCGTTCCAATCATTGCAATCGCTTCTCCTGTAATAAGTTACATATTAAATGTCTTTTCAAAAGAATTGTTCTTCGGTTACCAATTTGGATTTGAAATATTAATTGTTAATGGTTTATTAACATTTATAGCTTTGTTATTGATAAGTAAAAAACAGATTGTAAAATAAATTTTGTCAAAATGAAAAAGTTATTCTTAATTTTATTTGTAATTCTAAGCTTTAATCTTGATGCTCAGTATATTACGAACTATGCCAAGAATGTTAAACAAACTGAAATCGACGGAATCTATTATTATTTGCCTCGAAATGTTATCAAACTTGATTTTACGATTGAAGAAAATAAAGAGTCTAAAGGTAAGTTCGCGAATTATACGAAAGAATTGATTAATACAGATAATTTTATCAAGGAAAATAAAGTGACATACACGATAAAAGATGTGAATATCAATATATTAACAGAAGCTGATCCAAATATGCTTTTCTATATTTCTCCAGACGATAAAGTTAAAGAAACTCCTAAATTCGATATTGTTTTAAATAATGAAGGAATATTGAAATCTATTGGTATTAAAGACGGTAATATTGAAAATGAATATGATAATCAATTTGATACAGAAATAAAAACAAATAATAAAGAAAGCGATTTTTGTTATATTCCGTTTATTGAAGATGATGAGGAAGTTACTAAAACAAAATTAACAGATAAGGAAGTTGCGTTGTCGGTTGTGGAGGAAATCAAGAAATTACGTCTTGCATATTTCGATTTGATTTCTGGTTATCAGGAAGTAAATTACGGAACTACAATCAATTACATGATTGATGAAATTAAATCTTTGGAAAATGAATATCTAAGCATGTTTTTGGGAAAAACTATAATTAATGTGATAAAGAAAACTGTTTACGTGATACCAGAAGAAGGTAAAAGTTCAATTGTTATAGGTAAATTCTCTGATACAGAAGGATTTAATTCTAAAATAGGGGAGTCTGTTAAAATTAATTTTGTTGATGCTTCAGCAAGTGCAGCAATGAATAAATTGACAAAAGATGAGATTGAAAATGCTACATATATAAATAAGGTGTTTTACAGAAATCCAGCAAATGTCACAATGCAGATAATCGTTGGTGAAAATATAATCTTGGAAAATAGATTAAAAATCAGTCAGTTAGGAAATGTTGTTTTGATACCGATAAATAAGATGCAATTGATTTTTGATACAAACATAGGACAATTGATCTCGATAATGAATGAATAAAAAAAGACGCCATAAAGCGTCTTTTTTAAGTTATCAGCGATTCTTAAATTTTATTTAGAATGGCAAATCATCGCCGTTGTCGGTTTCGAAATATTCTGTTACAGGGATATTGTTTGGTTGAACAGTGAATTCCTGAGCTGGCTGCTGAGGTTGAACCGGCTGAGCTTGATATTGTTGTTGAGGCATTACAGCTTGTTGAGGATTGTCCAAGTCAAATCTGAAAGGTCTGACGTCGGTGTACCATTTGCCGTTAAATTCTCTTGATTCGATGCTTATTTGAGCTTTTATCGTTTGTCCCGGAGTGAAATTTTGAGCTTCAGCAACGCGGTCGCCCCAACAAACCAAACAAACTTGTTTAGGATATTGCTCAATAGTTTCTATAATAAGTTCTTGTTTTCTCCAAGCGCCACGTGCGCTAGTTCCTTCGGTTAAATTACCTAAGCGAACGACTTTACCTTGAATTTCCATTTTCCGTATATTTTTATTATTGATTACTAAAGAATTAAGAAAGATTACACATTTCTGATTCTCATCAGCAAAGTTATCAAAAAAAAGCATACGAATAAATAAAAACGGGAATTAAATAAAGTTAAAATTAATTAACCACTTTTAGAAAATAATATACATTATGTTAAATAGAGTTTGCGGAAATAAAAAAAAGAGACCCGATTTTATATATCAAGTCTCCTTTTCTATAATCAGAAATTATAACTTCAACTGATTATGCTCGAATGAGATCTTATTCTAATTCCTTTGCTTTGTCCATCATTTTCAAACGAACATACAATGTTCTCAAGGCTTGTCTTATGGCGTCATCGTTTGGAACCAATTCGTATGCCTTTTCAACGTATGGCAACGCTTTTTCGTCAAATACTCTCGCTTCTGCAATCAAATCGTCATATTCTTTGAATTTGTCGAGTGGCAATTCGTTTGCTTTGTTGATTAAAGCTGCTGATTTGTCAATGTACATACTACCAACATTGATATAAGCATTTTCATCATTTGGATTGATTTCTATCGCTCTGTTGTAATAAACCAAAGCTGAATCTACGTTATACAATTCTGATTCTTGATTGCTGTAGATTGTACCGATGATTAAAGAATATATTGAATTTTCATTGTTTTTATAAGCCATTTCCTTGATCTGATCTATGATTTCAGCTTCTCTTTGCAATTTTAAATAAGCATTGATTTGTTCGTTGATAAGTGATTCATCTTCAGGGAATTTAGCTCTACCTTCATTAAGATATTTAAGCATTTCATCATTCTTTTCCAACTGACCGTTAGCTACAGCAATGTATTGATATACTTTGGGGGATTCATATTGATCTGCAATTAATTGGTTGCAGATTTCTATCGCACTTTCGTATTCTTGTGCATTGTAAATCGCGATTTGAGCAGCAATCAACAATGCCTCATTGTCTTTCTGACCGATGATTGCGTTCGACATATAAGCTGTCATATAACATTCCATGGCTTTTTTATAGTCGCCGTTTTCGTAAGCAATAGCTCCTCTGTTGAAATAACTTGTTGTTATCGCACTGATATGCTGATAGATATCCATATAATTATCTTTGAAATAATCCATATCTAACATTGCTATCTGAACGAATGCGCTTAAACTTTTTTCCAAAGCAGCTGTATCAATGTCGTTAAATTCTGGATATGCTGCTATCATATAGTAAACGATTCCATAATAATGAAATGTTCTTGCTTCATTTTTAGTTTCCTCATTCTCAGCTGCTAAATCGATAGATGTCTTTGCTTTTGTAAGTTCTATCTTAGCGAAATTCATTTGCTTCTGGGCTTTTTCTGCTTTGTTTTGTTTATTGAATTGCTCGGCTGTTGTGATATAGCCACGAGCATTTTTGCTGTAATTAAACGCATTGACGCGTTCCTTGTTTTGTGCCATAGAAATATTAGCCATGAATGCTAATATAACTAATAATAATGTCAATTTTTTCATTTTATTTAATTTTATGTTATTGTTTTAGTTATTGATTTTCAATATTTTCATTAGTGTTATCTAAAGTATTGGTTTTAGATGCTATCGTCACGTCATTTGTTGAATCTTCAGCGTCTTGAGTTTCGTTTTCCAATAATTCTTCTTCTGTTTCGATGATGTCTGCGCTGACTTTAGTGACAGCTGCAATCTCGTCATTGTTGCGGAGATTTATCAAACGGACGCCTTGTGTTGCACGCCCCATGACTCTTAATGTATCGACAGCGATGCGGATTAAGATACCAGATTTGTTGATAATCATCAAGTCGTCGCCATCAACAACGTCTTTGATTGCTATCAAATCGCCTGTCTTATCTGTGATGTTGAGAGTTTTGACACCTTTACCGCCTCTGTTTGTTACGCGATATTCGTCTAACTCTGAACGTTTTCCGTAACCTTTTTCAGAGACGACCAAAATATCTGATGTTCCATTAGGATCGACGCAGATCAAGCCGACGACTTCATCTGTGTTTTCGTCAGCCAAAGTGACGCCTCGAACTCCGGAAGCGCCTCTACCCATTGGACGTACATTGCTTTCGTTGAAGCGAATTGCACGGCCAGAACGAAGTGCCATCAACATTTCCTGTTGTCCGTTTGTGAGGCATACAGAAAGCAATTCGTCGCCTTCTCTTACGGTTAACGCTATGATGCCATTCTGACGTGGACGAGAGTAAGCCTCAAGTGTAGTTTTCTTGATGACACCTTTCTTGGTAGCCATGATGACGTAATTGTTGTTGATGAAGTCTTCATCGCTCAAAGTAGGTACATTGATAAATGCCTTGACTTTATCGCCAGGTTCGAGGTTGATAAGGTTTTGAATTGCACGGCCTTTGCTTGTCTTTGTCCCTTCAGGTATTGAGAATACTCTGAGCCAGAAGCATTTGCCTTTCTCTGTAAAGAAAAGCATGTAGTTGTGATTCGTAGCAACGAAGAGATGTTCGATGAAGTCTTCGTCGCGGGCATCAGAGCCTTTTGAACCTTTGCCTCCCCTACTCTGTCTTCTGTATTCGCTTAGGTTGGTACGTTTAATATAATTAAGGTGAGAGATTGTGACAACGACAGGATCGTCGGAAATCAGGTCTTCTATTCTAATATCGTCGGCAGAATGTACGATAGTTGTTTTTCTTTCGTCACCATATTTTTCCTTAACAGCCAAAAGTTCGGTCTTGATAATGTCGAACTGCATACTTTCGTTGTCCAGAATTTCTTGCAGATGTTTGATAAGAGCATGAAGTTGATCCAATTCGTCGAGTATCTTCTTGATTTCGAGACCGGCCAACTGACCGAGACGATAAGCCACGATAGCTGTTGCCTGAGGATCGTCGAAGCCATATTGTTCCATCAAGGCTTGTTTTGCCTCAGAAGAACCGCCCTTACAAGCTCTGATTGTTGCAATGATTTCATCGACGATGTCGATTGCGCGAGCAAGACCTTCTAATATATGAGCACGTTTTTTGGCTTCATTCAAATCATGTTGAGTGCGACGGATCACGACTTCGTGACGATGTTCAACATAATATTGTATTAGCTGTTTGAGATTTAATGTCTGAGGGCGACCGTTTACCAAAGCGACGTTATTTACAGAGTAAGAGCTTTGTAAACCAGTCATTTGAAACAACTTATTAAGCACCACGCTCGACACCGCATCTTTCTTCAATTCATAGACAATACGCATACCGCTGCGGTCCGATTCGTCGCGTATGTCGGCGATTCCTTCGAGTTTCTTATCGTTGATAAGTTCGGCAGTCTTTTTTATCATTTCTGCCTTATTTGTCTGATAAGGAATTGAAGTTGCGATTATTCTTTCATGGTTTCCGTGTTCTTCTATTGAAGTCTCGGCGCGCAAGATGATTCTGCCGTGACCTGTTTCGAAAGCGTCTTTAACACCCTCATAGCCGTAAATAATTCCGCCTGTAGGGAAATCAGGAGCTTTGATATATTGCATCAACTCACTGATTGTTATGTCTTTATTGTTGATATAAGCTACGATACCGTCGATGACTTCTCCTAAGTTGTGCGGAGCCATATTGGTTGCCATACCGACTGCGATACCGCTTGCGCCATTGACCAAAAGATTAGGAATTAATGCTGGCAAAACTACAGGTTCTTTTTCAGAATCATCGTAGTTGTTTTGGAAATCTACAGTGTCTTTGTCGATGTCGACGAGCATTTCCTCAGCTATCTTTCTGAGACGTGTTTCTGTGTAACGCATAGCAGCCGCGCTGTCGCCGTCAATAGAACCGTAGTTGCCTTGTCCGTCGACCATAGGATAACGCATGTTCCAAGGTTGAGCCAAACGTACCATCGCGTCATAAACGGAGCTATCGCCGTGAGGGTGATATTTACCCAAAACCTCGCCAACGACCTTAGCTGATTTCTTATATGGTCGGTTCGACAATAATCCCATATCCATCATACCGTATAAAATACGACGATGAACGGGTTTCAATCCATCTCTAACATCGGGAAGAGCACGAGCGACAATAACCGACATCGAATAGTCGATGTACGATGATTTCATGTGATTCTCAATGTTAACAGGAATTATTTTTTCTCCTCCTAATTGTTCTTCCATCTCTTATTTTTTAGAAAATTTTGTTTAATTTTAAGTAGCAAAAATAATAATTTTTTCCTTTGCTTTCGCCTGCTGAGAATTATTTTTTGAGTTTTTTTTATAACAAAATGTTATTTACTGACAGCATGGAAATTGGTTCGGATTTTGTTATTATCTTTGCACGAAATTTCATGTCATGTATGACAAATTTACAAATAGATTTTTTAAACGACTTAATTAATATGGATGCTAAATTTTCTCCAAGATCTCGTGAAATAATGTTCCGAAGTCACGAAGAAGCCGTAAGATTGGGCAATTCTTATATCGGATTAGAACATGTTTTTTTGGGAATCATTGACGGAAAAGACAATAACGTAACTAATATTCTTGATGAATTAAAACTTGATATTGAAGCCTTTAAACAAAAGTTGGTCGCTTCGATAAAATCCAATATCAACGATAAAAGTAATAGCGACAACATTCCGCTTACAAAACAAACGGAACGTGCATTGAAGTTCACTTACATCGTGGCGAAAGAATTTAACTGCGAACTTATAGATCCGGAACATCTTATGTTAGCAATACTTCATGACGACAATAATATTGTTTCTCAACGTCTTGAATATGAAGGAATCAACTATGATGTTTTCAAAAGCAGAGTCAAGAAAAATCGTGTTGAAAATGATGTCGTGAAAAAGGACGATATTATTGAAGAACCGAAAAATTCAATTTTTGATGACGATGATTTTGAAGATGTTAAGCCAAAAGAATCTACACAGATAAAGACTTCTAATGTAAAATCCAAGACACCTGTTTTGGATAATTTCGGACGCGATCTTACATTGGCTGCAGAGGAAAATCGCCTCGATCCTATTGTCGGTCGTGAGAAGGAGTTAGAACGTGTGACTCAGATACTTAGCCGTCGTAAGAAGAACAATCCTATTTTGATTGGAGAGCCTGGCGTCGGTAAATCTGCAATAGCTGAAGGTTTGGCACTTCGCATAGCACAGCGTAAGGTGTCGCGTGCACTTTTCAACAAACGTATAGTGATGCTCGACCTCGCTTCTGTTGTGGCAGGAACGAAGTATAGAGGTCAGTTTGAAGAACGTATCAAGGCTATACTCAATGAGTTAGAGAAGAATCCAGAGATAATCCTTTTCATTGACGAGATTCATACTATTGTGGGTGCGGGCAATGCCAACGGCTCCCTTGATGCAAGTAATATGCTGAAACCTGCTTTGGCTCGTGGCGAATTACAATGTATAGGCGCTACGACTTTGGACGAATATCGTCAGCATATTGAAAAGGACGGCGCTCTCGAACGTCGTTTCCAAAAAGTTTTGGTTGAGCCTACTTCTCCAGAGGAGACGATAAAAATCCTAAATAATATTAAGAGTAAGTACGAAGACCATCATTTGGTGAAATATGACAGCGAAGCGATTGTGGCATGTGTCAAACTGACAGAGCGCTATTTGTCAGATCGTCATCTTCCTGACAAGGCAATCGATGTTCTTGATGAAGCTGGCTCGAGAGTGCATATCAGCAACATAAATGTTCCTTTTAAGATTGTTGAGTTGGAACAGAGATTGGAGGATATTCGTGAACAAAAGAGGATTTCCGTTGCAGAACAACGTTTTGAAGACGCGGGACAACAGCGTAACGAAGAGTTGATTATTTTAGATGAGTTGGAAAAAGAAAAGAAAGACTGGGAAAACAAGACTAAAATTCAACGTGAAATTGTTACGAAAGAAGATGTGGCTGAGGTTGTTGCGATGATGACAGGCGTTCCTGTACAAAGAATTGCACAGAATGAAGGCGATCGTCTTCTTAAGATGGACGATGAGTTGAAAGGTTCTGTTATTGCTCAAGATAATGCTATTAAGAACATTGTCAAGGCAATACGTCGTAACAGAGCGGGATTAAAAGATCCAAATAAACCGATAGGAAGTTTTATTTTCTTAGGACCTACGGGTGTTGGTAAGACTTATCTTGCGAAAGTTTTAGCAAAGTATCTCTTTGATTCTGAAGATGCTTTAATCAGAATTGACATGAGCGAGTATATGGAGAAATTTGCGGTGTCGCGTTTGGTTGGAGCGCCTCCGGGTTATGTTGGTTATGAAGAAGGCGGTCTGCTGACGGAAAAAGTTCGTCGTAAGCCCTACTCTATCGTTTTGCTCGACGAAATAGAAAAAGCACATCCTGATGTGTTCCATCTTTTGTTGCAAGTGCTTGATGACGGACAACTTACGGATAGTCTCGGTCGTAAGGTGGATTTCAAAAACACCATCATCATTATGACATCTAATATTGGTTCTCGTCAGTTGAAGGATTTCGGTCAAGGTGTGGGTTTTGGTACGCAGGCTAAGAAAGATGCAAAAGACGAATACAGTCGTAGCGTTATTGAAAATGCCTTGAAACGTTCTTTCGCTCCGGAATTCTTGAATCGTATTGATGATGTTATTATTTTTAATTCATTGGAACGTAATGATATTCACAAGATTATTGATATTGAGCTGAAGAATGTCTTCGGCAGAATCAATGAGATGGGATATGAAATTGAACTTACAGAAAAAGCTCATGATTTCATTGCGGAAAAAGGCTGGGACGAACAATTCGGTGCACGTCCTCTTAAGAGAGCAATACAGAAATATGTGGAAGACGTTTTGGCTGAGGAAATTATCAAAAGCAACATTAATATTGGCGATAGGATAATTTTGGATCATGATGATGAAAAACAAGATATTTTTGTTAATATAGTTCCTGCGGCAGAACGAGTATTGACTGAATAATCTATTGTTTGTCAATCAAATAAAGGCGCATCAATTGGTGCGCTTTTTCTTTTTTGCCTTAAGTGAAAATTTATTAACTTTGCAACACTATGAAGAATTTATCGGAACATATAAACAATCGTTTTTTCAGGGTTATTACAAAAGCCAGCCGTACGCTTGGTTACGAATCATACGTAATCGGTGGTTATGTGCGTGATATTTTACTTGATCGTCCATCGAATGATATTGATATTGTGACAGTTGGAAGTGGTATTGAGTTGGCGAAGAGAACGGCATCTCTTATTAGCGATAAGAAAGATGTGAAATATTACGGACGATTTGGTACTGCAATGATTAGGTTGAAGGACAAAGAGATAGAATTTGTCGGAGCAAGAAAAGAATCTTACGATCCGTCGAGCCGAAAGCCAACAGTCGAGAATGGAACTTTGGAAGACGACCAAAACAGAAGAGACTTTACGATTAACGCATTGGCAATCAGCCTTAACGAGGATAATTTCGGAGAGTTGATAGATCCTTTTGGCGGAATGCAAGATTTGAATGACAAAATAATCAGAACACCATTAGATCCTGATATTACGTATTCTGACGATCCGCTTAGAATGATGCGTGCGATTCGTTTCGCGACACAACTTCATTTTAACATTGAAACTGAATCATTTAACGCTATAAAAAGAAACGTCGAGCGTATCAAAATAATCTCGATGGAACGTGTCAACGAGGAGCTTAATAAAATTTTGCTTTCTAAGAAACCAAGTATCGGCTTCAAACTTCTTGACGCTTGTGGTTTGTTAAAGATTATTTTGCCTCAGCTTTCAGATTTGAAAGGCGTTGAAGTTCAAGAAGGAAGAGGTCATAAAGACAATTTCTATCATACAATGGAAGTCCTTGATAATGTGGCTGATGCTGGTGGTGATTTGTGGTTAAGATGGACGGCATTGCTTCATGACATAGCAAAACCTCTGACAAAGAAATATGAGAAAGGAATCGGCTGGAGTTTCCATGGTCATGAGATAAAAGGTGCTAAAATGACACCTAAGATTTTCGCTGCTCTGAAACTTCCTATGAATGAGAAAATGAAATACGTCCAAAAGTTGATTTCTCTTCACCTCCGCCCTATCGCTTTGGCTCAAGACGAGGTAACTGATTCTGCTGTAAGACGTTTGCTCTTTGATGCTGGCGATGATATTGACGATTTGATGATATTGTGTGATGCTGACATAACTTCTAAAAATGAAGAGAAGAAAAATAAATATCATAATAATTTTCAATTAGTTAGAAAGAAACTTAAAGAACTTGAAGAAAAAGATCATCTCAGAAATTGGCAACCGCCTGTCAACGGTGAAATTATTATGACGACTTTCGGTATCAAGGAAGGAAGAAATGTTGGTATCATCAAGACTGCAATTCGTGAAGCTGTTTTAGATGGAATTATAGGAAACAATTTCAAGGAGGCTTACGAGTTTATGAAAGTCGAAGGACAGAAACTTGGACTTGCTGTAGTTCAAGAAGTTACAGAACCGATTGAAGTGAAACATAACGGACCTGTTCCAAATAAAATCGAAAAATAATGAGTGATAAATATCTTGTTGTAATCGCAGGTCCGACAGCTTCGGGTAAAACAGCTACTGCTATAAAAGTCGCTAAAGCCCTCAGCACAGTAATAATCTCAGCCGACAGCCGGCAGTTTTACAAAGAAATTCCTATCGGAACAGCCTCTCCTACAAAAGAAGAACAAGATGAGGTTCAGCATTATATGATTCATAATCTTAATGTTGAAGATAAATATGATGTCGCCGATTACGAAAATGATGTCTTGTCGCTTTTAAACAAATTGTTTTTAAAACACGATACCATTGTACTTACTGGAGGTTCCGGATTGTTTATCGACGCTGTTTGTAATGGCATCGACTTAATTCCTGACATATCGGGAGAAAATAGAAAATTAGTAAACGAATTGTATGAGAAAGGCGGACTTGTTGCTCTTCAGAATGAAGTGGAACGTCTTGATCCAGAATATTATAAGATTGTAGACAGACAAAATCCAAGAAGATTACAAAGAGCGATAGAGGTTTGTTATCAAACAGGTCTCCCCTATTTTTCTTTTAGGAAAAATACTGTGAAACATCGTGATTTTAAGATAGTTAAGATTGCTTTGCTTTGGGAAAGAGAGATTTTAATTTCTCGAATTAACAAAAGAGTCGAGATGATGATTAATGAAGGCTTGATAGATGAAGCGAAATCAATGTATCCGAAACGTCATCTAAATAGCTTGAATACTGTAGGCTACAAAGAATTATTCCAATATTTTGACGGTAATATTACTCTTAATGATGCTATCGAACAAATCAAAATCAACACTCGTCAATATGCAAAACGGCAGATGACTTGGTTGAGGAAAAATGATGATTATAAATGGTTTAGCATTGATGAACTAGAAGAGATGTTAAAATATATTAACTCTATTATTAGCGGGAATGATATTCAATAAGACCGTCAATAGGACTTTTTATTATCTTTCCTATTTTTAATCCTTGATTTTCAATACATTCCTTTAAAATGTCTTGAAAATAATAAGCTATTGAGCCAACGAAACCTATTCCTGTAATTTCTCTTGATTTGTATTTCAAGAGAAAATATCTGATAAACTCATCGAAACATTTTGAGCAAATTCCTTTTATGTAGTCGTGATTTATATTATCGAAAGCGAATCTGCTAAATGAAGCTAAGTATTTGGAAACCTGATTGTTGTGGTATATTTTGTCGATAATCGACATTATCTTTATATCGTATTCATTTTCAAATCTGTACGATAATTCTTCAGGCATTTGTTTATAAAAATAATCGCGTAAGAGTTGTTTTCCGATATGCGAGCCACCGCCTTCATCGCCGAGAATGTAACCTAAAGAAACGGCGTTTTCTATTATCTCTTCACCGTTATAATAACAAGAATTAGAGCCTGTTCCAAGTATGCAAGCTACGCCTTCATTTCTGCCAAAAAGAGCGTGACAAGCTGCCATCATGTCGTGTGTGACGAAAATTTCTGCATTAATAAAAACTGATTTTAGTATCTCAAATATCAAGTCGCGATTTTGTTGATTTCCGCACCCTGTCCCATAAAAAAATACTTCTGTAATATCTTGAATATAAGGTTTATACAATACTTTATTTACAATAATACTTGATATATGTTCATAGTCAGTATAATTAGGATTGAAGCCTTCTGTTTGAAATCTTACAGCTGTTGATTTTTCATTTAAGACAAGCCAATCGGCTTTTGTGGAACCGCAATCGATAATCAATTTCATTGTTAATTATTTTTTTGCAAACATACAAAAAAGGCTGTTCAAACGAACAGCCCAACCTTGAAAAAAACATTAACTAATTTGATTGTCAGAAATTATATTGTAACATCACTTGCAATCTGTTTGCCTGTCCCCAATTGTCGTTATGATCGACGCGTTTTCCGTAAAGATATTCTGCGCCAAATTGAACATTAGGTTTTGCATACCAGAAAAAGTTCGTAGCCAAATAATAACCTTCTTTATATAAGGATGTATCATCGTAATTATCAGGAACATCAATGTCGACTTGACTGAAAGTGCACGACATAAAAGCTCGAGGCGTGAAGTTGTATTGCAAACCGGCGTAATACGACATCGACTTGACGTGATCTAATTTTCCGGCTTTTTTATCTTGTTTATCAATGATTTGATTTGGCAAGAAATCTAATTTCAAACCGCTTACGTCTTGTATGTAACTTGTGATGCCTGTTCCGTAAGCTAACTGATAATATAAAACCAATTTTTGTTTAACTGTCACTAAACCACTAAGTTGACATGCGTATGTTGAAATAATATTGTTCTTGTCTTGAAGATTATTTCTATAATTTACATTACGAATAATACTGCTCAATCTGACGTGGCTGCTATTTCCACTTCCCCAAGCGTATTGAATATATGAAGGAATATCTGGAATGTATTGATTAGTAATACTTTGATTGTTAGAAACCGTAAAATCTGTAGTCGGCATTTCGAGCCCTATTCCCGTACTGAAACGTTTTCTTTCTCCCCAATGGCTTCTGTAATTGATAACATTATTTGTCTTGTAAGTCAAGCCGTTAGGACCTTCTGCGTCGATGGTCGGAGGAATTGCCGCAGCATCGGTGAAGATACTTGTCGTTCTACCGAGAAGCAAACCACCGTAAGTGATGTAAGCGTCTTGAATCTGAGGCGAATAGTTTTGACCCGAGAAATTCATGTTGACGTATGCTCCGAATTTTGTTTTGTTGTTGGAAAGTGAAACGAGGTTATAGAATAATGTCGTTTGATTTGCATTGATTTGCAATAACTTATCGTTTCCTGGAGATGGATTTACAGGGATTTCCGATGTCGTGAAATAAGCAGGATTGTTGATGGCACCGTTGAAATCCATTGATACGGTTCCTTTTGCGTAGCCACCGATGCCCATCATATACTTCTGATTTTTACTCATGAAGGCGAATGAAGGAGTCTTGGGCGCATTGAATCTTTCCGGAGCATTCTCCTCAAAGATAATGATGTAAGTGCTGTCATGTGAAGCATTGTTGTTGATTATCAACAATTCGCCATGATGTGGATTGTGTTTTTTGGTAATGATGATTTCCTCCTGCGCATTAGAAAACAGAGGTGAAATTAACATTGCACTTAAAACTGCATAAATAAATTTTGACTGTTTCATAATCTGTTGTTTTTTCTCACTAAACAACAATGTTTTGCAATGGTTCAAACGAAGAAGATTTATTTATTTCTATGCAAACAATTTTTCTATATTAATATGGAATATGTATTTTTTTTATTAGATTTGCATTTCATATTTTATGACAGATATTCTTAATATTTTTTAACAAATAAAGCATATAATAATTATGAGAAAATGGCGTATTGAAGACTCAGCAGAACTTTACAACATCAACAACTGGGGTATTAACTATTTCTCTATCAATGATAAAGGTAATATAGTCGTTACTCCTCGTGAAGGTTGCGCTTCTGTTGATTTACGCGAGTTGGTTGACGAGTTGCAACTTCGTGACGTTTCGGTTCCTATGTTGGTACGTTTCCCCGACATCATCGACACTCGTATTGAAACCATCGATTCTTGTTTTAAGTCAGCTGCTGAAGAGTACGAATATAAAGGTAAAAATTTTATCGTCTTCCCTATCAAAGTCAATCAGATGCGCCCTGTTGTCGACGAGATTGTAAGTCACGGCAAGAAATTCAATATCGGTCTTGAAGCTGGTTCAAAACCGGAATTACACGCTATTATCGCTTCAAATACTGATACTAACTCGTTGATAATCTGTAATGGTTATAAAGACGAGAGTTTTATAGAGTTGGCTCTTCTTGCTCAAAAGATGGGCAGAACGATAATCATAGTTGTTGAAAAACTTAATGAATTAAAACTAATCACTCGTGTTGCAAAACGTTTGAAAGTCGTTCCAAGCATTGGCGTGAGAATCAAGTTGGCAAGTTCAGGAAGTGGCAAATGGGAAGATTCTGGTGGTGACGGAAGCAAGTTCGGCTTGACAACATCAGAACTCCTTGAAGCTCTTGAATATCTCGAAAAGAACAATATGAAAGATTGTCTTCGTCTTGTTCACTATCATATTGGAAGTCAAGTTACGAAGATCAGAAGCATTAAGATTGCATTGAAAGAAGCTGCTCAGTTCTATGTTCAATTGCATAAAATGGGATTTAACATTGAGTTTGTTGACGTTGGTGGCGGTTTGGGTGTTGATTATGACGGTTCACGTTCAAGTAGCGCAAGTAGCGTGAATTATAGCATCCAAGAATATGTGAATGACGTAATCTTCTCTGTTGCAGATGCTTGTGATAAAAACGACTTGCCACATCCTAACGTGATTACTGAATCGGGGCGTGCTCTGACAGCTCATCATTCCGTATTGATTTTTGAAGTGTTGGAAACAGCATCATTGCCTGAATGGGATGAAAGTGAAGATATTTTAGAAGATGACCACGAACTGATTCATGAGTTGAATGAGGCTTGGGATAAACTTACCAACAAGCAGTCGTCGATGCTCGAGACTTGGCACGACGCTCAGCAGATTAGAGAAGAAGCCTTGGATTTGTTCAGCCTCGGACTTTTGGATGTTAAATCGAGAGCTAAAGTCGAGAGATTGTTCTGGTCGATAGCAAGAGAAATAAATCAACTGACATCGGAATTGAAACGTATCCCAGAAGATTTCAATAACTTACCTAAATTATTGGCGGATAAATATTTCTGCAACTTCTCGTTGTTCCAATCTTTGCCTGACGCTTGGGCGATAGACCAGATTTTCCCAATAATACCAATTCACAGATTAGATGAACAGCCAAATAGAATGGCGACATTACAAGACGTAACATGCGACTCTGACGGTAAAGTTTCATCTTATGTAACAACTAAAAATCAATCACATACGATGCCAGTTCATTCTTACAGCTCAAAAGAACCTTATTATATAGGTGTATTTTTGGTTGGAGCATATCAAGAGATTCTCGGCGACTTGCATAATTTATTCGGTGACACGAATGCAGTTCACGTTTCTGTTGATGAAAAAGGTTATTACATCGACCAGATTATTGACGGTGAGACTGTTGCTGAAGTTTTGGAATATGTACAATATAGTCCGAAGAAGTTGGTTAGAACTGTTGAATCTTGGGTGACAAGTTGTGTTAAACAAGGAAAAATCACTGTTGAAGAAGGAAAAGAATTCTTGTCGAATTATCGTTCCGGATTGTACGGTTACACTTATTTGGAATAAGAAAATAATGTATAAAACTAAAAATGGGATTCATAACGAATCCCATTTTTTATTGGTTATTGAGTTTTGAGACAATCTCTGGCAAGGATTTTATTGTCGCTATTTCTCTCCATTTCTTTCTTACCTCATCGGCAGGAAGTCCGAAGTAAGTCATTCCAGGTTGAGTGTCTTTATCCACTGCCGAGTAAGCGAGAACTGTTGTTCCTTCTGCTATTACGAGGTCTTTGTTGACAGCTGCCATCGACCAGATTGACACATTGTCTTGAACAACAGTCACTCCACCTATAGATGCATGTGCGCCGAGGAAACAGTTTTTTCCCAATTTTGCATCGTGACCTATTTGGACGAAGTTGTCCATTTTTGTGCCTTTACCGACGATGGTATCGCTTGTGACGCCTATGTCGACGCAACAACAAGCTCCGATTTCAACATCATCCTCGATGATGACTCTGCCACAAGATTCGAATTTTACGAAACCTTCAGGACGACGTTGGAAATAACATGCGTCACCACCGATAACACTACCACTTTGAATGATAACGTTGTCGCCAATAACAACATGATTATAAATCGTGACGTTTGGGTGAATGATGCAATTCTTACCAATTTTAACTCTGTCGCCGACAAAAACTCCGGGTTCTATGATAGTTCCCTCGCCTATCTCAGCCTTAGGTCCAATCATTGCTGTTGCAGGTTCAAATCTGCGATACGACAAAATCAACTTGTTGAATGCTTCTAAAGGATTGTCGTGAACTATTAATGCTTTTCCTTCCGGACATTCAACTTGATCGGTGTTGATAATGATAGTGGTTGCAGCTGAGCTTAAGGCTTTGTTGTAATATTTAGGATGATCTACAAAAGTGATGTCGCCAGATTCTACTTCATGGATTTCATTAAGACCGGAGATCACGAAATTCGGGTCTCCGATCATCTTTTTTGCTCCAACAAAATCAGCAACGCACTTAAGTGTTGTATGCGGATTTATTTTCATTGCAATAGTTTATTATTTCACTCTTTCAGTATATTCGCCTGTACGAGTATCGATTCTAATCTTATCGCCTGTGTTAATGAACAATGGAACTCTAACTGTAGCGCCTGTTTCGACTGTAGCGTCTTTCATGGCATTTGTTGCTGTGTTGCCTTTTTCACCTGGTTCTGTGTAAGTTACTTCCAAAACTGTCTTGATTGGCAATTCTGCGTAAAGAACTGTTTCTGTTGATGTATCGAAAACAACTTCGCAAACGTCGCTTTCTTTGAGGAAGTCAACACCTGTGATTAATTCTTTATTGAGAGGAATTTGTTCATAATCTTCTTGGTTCATGAAGATGAAATCTTCGCCTTCTTTGTAAAGATATTGATATTGACGGCGTTCAACGCGTACGTCTTCAAGTTTTTCACTGATGTCGAAACGATGTTCTAATGTACGACCGTCAACAATGCTCTTTAATGTTACACGCATGAATGTGTTACCTTTACCAGGTTTTACGTGTTGGAAATCAACGCAGAAATAAAGTTTTCCGTTGAAACGGATACATGTTCCTTTTTTAATGTCTTGTGAGTTAATCATATAATCTAATGTAAAATGTTAATAATCTTTAAGTAATATTATACTATAAACATATATTTTATTACGAGGCACAAAAATACAAAAAAAAAGCATTGAAACAAACATTTTCAACACCTAAATTATAACTATATCCTTCAATATGTCGACACCTGCGATTCTGTTAAGATTTCTTAACAATATAGTTTTAGAATATGTGAGTTCGCAGCGTAAAGAATCAGCGTCAACCTTAACATATAAGATGTTTTTATTTATCCTCAAATCCAATGTATGATTCGAGATGAAATCGCCGACGACAGATCGCCACGACTCAAGTATCTTATTCTCTTCTAATCCGTGCTCTCTGTTATGCGTTTTATAAAACTCTTTTATAAGTTCCGCTAATGTGTATCCGTCTTCATTCATCGTCAATAGTTATTACGCCTTGATTCACCTTAAATATCTTATGATTAACAGTAGTATTGTCCATGAGCAACTTGATGCGATATTTCTGCGTATCTGTAATGAAGACCTGACCGAAATGGTCGTCACCGACAAGTTTCACCAACTGCTCCACCCTATTGTCGTCGAGTTTATCGAAAATGTCGTCTAACAATAATATTGGTTTGTGACCTATCTTCCTATAATTGAAATCGAACTGCGCCAATTTAATAGCGACAACGAACGACTTCTGCTGTCCCTGAGACGCGAACTGTTTCACTGGATGGTCGTCTATAAGTAATTGAAGATCGTCTTTATGTATTCCAACATTGGTATATGAGCTGAACCTGTCGTGATCCATGCTTTCCGCCAACAATTCAGCGTAAGGTTTTTCATTTAATGCTGAAATATAACTTATCGAGACCTTTTCTTTTGTTCCAGAAACTATCTCATAATACCTTTGAAAAACAGGTACGAACTCTTCTAAAAATGATCTTCTTTTCTCATTGATGGGAACAGCGTTTTGTATCAACTGATGATTCCAGATCTCAAGAAGGTTACTATCCCATATTTTATTTTCTAAAAAAAATTTAAGTTGTCTGTTTCTTTGCTGCAACGCCTTGTTATAATTCAAAAGTGAATTCAGATAGACTGCGTCGAACTGAGAAATCACACCATCAATGAATTTACGTCTCAACTCGCTACCTCCATTTATCAAGTCACTGTCGTAAGGTGAGATCATCACCAATGGAATCTTCCCGATATGGTCGGCAAGTCGTTCATATTCTTTCTTGTCGCAACGGAAAGATTTCTTCGAGGCATTTTTCTGTACACACGAAATCGTATGCAACTCATCGTTGTCGAAATGAAAATCGCCGTGGATAGCAAAAAAATCCTCGCCATGTTTTATATTTTGTTTATCTGTCAGAGAAAAATAGCTCTTACAAAAAGCCAAATAATAAATGGAATCCAAGATGTTGGTCTTGCCCGCCGCGTTAAGTCCCACGAAACAATTGATCTTTTCAGACAAAGACAAATCAGCCGACTGACAATTCTTAAAATTGTTTAACTTAAGTTCCTGAAGATACATTATTAGTTAATGTTTTTTGAAACTATTCAAATTAGTCGTAATGGTAATGTAATTCGGCGAACCGTGTATATGCATCTCTGAACGGGAATAACTGATCTTGAATTTATACACGTTGATTCCTACACCATACGACAGACCTACAGCACCTTTCTTGGTAGGCGACTTCATAGTCTGACGATAACCGTAGTTATAACCGATTCTAAGACTTAGATTTTTTCCGAGATTCAGTTCACCTGCGAACACAAAGTGCGAGAACAAATTCTTTGCGAATTTATCCACCTTGCTTTTCTCCTCGACCTGACCTGTCATCGGATCATAATTACCTTCTAAATCGAGAGGGTCGTTGTAAGTAAGATCCCACTTTTGCAAATTATCATAAACCACTATTATGGTAAATGGGAGATGTTCCAAGCTCTTCGACGCACCTACTTGCATTCTGAAAGGCAGTTCGTTTATGAAACTCTGATAGTTATTATGAAGTTCTCTTCCTATATTACGTGCAGCCAATGAAAAAATCCAATCCGACTTGGTTTTATAAGTGGCTGCCAAATCAACTGCTAATGCAAAAGACGTATTGTCTTCATATTGTATGCCGCCGAATTTGAGGTTCGCACCTATTGATATTCTGTCGTTCAACTGACGGCCCCATCCTAAATATACTGCATAGTCAGAGACTGAGAACTGATTGTTGTCGATGTTGCCCGACTCATCGGTATAAAAGAAATCTCCGTAATTATGATATTGTATCGTTCCGACAAAACTTCCTATTTTCTCAAAAGAATGTCCATATTGAACAGTTCCGAAGTTTATGTCGTTGAAATAATCGACATACGACAACGACATGGAATTATTCATTTCAGGATTTATCAAAGAAGGATTAAATGTAGAAAGTTGAATGTCGGAATCATAAATTGGAAGCATCACACCTCCGAGCGCAGCGACGCGTGCCGAATTGGTAGCGTTGAGAAAGGTATATGTACCATCTTTTTGTTGTGCAGAAAGATTTATCAACATCATCAACAGCAGAAACAATACATATATCCTTTTTTTCATAATTATCAATTTTTAATGGGAAACGAAAAAATTCTTAAAATATTATTACGAATCCAACAAACCGATACCTTTTTTTACAACAGCACCTTGATCATTAAGTTTCTTCAATATC
>JAZOCI010000031.1:0-2969 GCA_045596465.1 Bacteroidales bacterium
AAGTAGAAGCATTCCACGAACAACGTTATCGTCGTTTGTTAGCACGCGTCGAAGCAGGTCAGGTATTTGAACGCGATGAAGAGATTGAATGGCAATGCCGTAACTGCGGTTACGTACACAAAGGCAAGTCAGCACCTAAGATGTGTCCTGCCTGCGCACACGAGCAAGCATACTTCGAACCAAGAAGAGACAACTATTGATAAACTATAGAATTTTAGAATCTTAGAACTTTAGAATATAGAATCCTCAGAGTTGTAGAAACGGTTCTGAGGATTTTGTTTTTGAAGCAGCACTTGTCGCCTCTCCGCGTTAGGGATTGGAGCGGCATCCTTTTGAAGCGCAGCGGAAAAAGATATAGCGGAAAGCCCGACGGCACAGCCGGAACGCCCTCCTTAAATAAAGTTTATAGTTTAGAGTTGATAGTTTAGAGTAGTTTTAAAGTTGAAAGTTATTAAGTTTGGAAGTTAACTAATTCCAAACTATTAATTGCATCTCGGTCTCCTCCCACAGCCATTTTCTCATAGGATTGTCGTAATGCTTCTGAGATATGAGTTTACTCTTATTTCCTGAAAATAATTTAACATTCTTTTGAACCAAGTCAGTTGACTTATAAAGAAGTGCATTTACTGCCGGAATTGCGCCTTTCTCTGGCGACTTGCAAAATGGTCGGAACAAGACATCGGCGAGCGGATCGAACCAACGATGCATGGAAATCATATTGCTATCAACGACACCAGGATCTGTGAGATTGACATTTCCGTTTTTAATTGTTTCGGATAATGTCAAGGACGACAAAAACAGAGCGTACTTCGCCTTGCCATAGGTACCGAGTTGAGAAAAACGTTTCTTATCCAAATCAAAGAAATGCTCGTCGAGCTTTGAAACTCCGCGTGTTACGGAGACAGTATTCACAATATTGAAACCGCCGTCCATCAAAGGAATCATCAGTTTTGAGAGATATAAAGGTCCAAGATAATTGACAGCAAGAGTCGTCTCAAAACCATCATCATTGACAGTAAAATCACGGCAGATAATTCCTGCGTTATTCAGTAACTTATCAACCTTAAAACCTTGATTCTTAATCTCTTCAACAAAAGCTCTTATCGAAGCAAGTGAATTTAAATCCAACTCTAAAATATCAATCTCGGAATTCGGAAATTCCTTTATCAAATTGTCTCTTTGGCTATCAGCCTTCTTTACATTACGACACGCCATTATCACAGGCAAATCCTTGCTTAACAAAGATTTCACTGCAGCGAGACCGATACTTCCCGTAGCTCCTGTAACAATTATTTTACTTTTCTCCATATAAAATTCACTAATCTTTTAGGCAATATCGCGAGCAATGGCGGAAGATATACATTCATAAATCCAGGGGCAACAATCATCTTTTTTCGGAACATTCCTTTAAGTGCTTTTCTCACAAGCCATTGCGGAGTTCCAATAAGTCCGATTTTCACACCGAGTTTTAACAACTTAGGATTTAATTTATATAAAGGTGTCGCTATGGCTCCGGGACATACCGTCGTCACTCCGACTCCATAATCGCGCATCTCATAATACAACGACTTACCGAAACTCTTAAGATAAGCTTTTGTAGCAGAATATGTTGTAATACCAGGAAAAGGAAGTCGTGCCGCCATAGAAGATACCAACACAATATGACCGAATCCTCTTTTCTTCATCTCATCGCCGAAAAGACGACTCATCTTAGACGGAGTCATCACATGAAGATTCAGCATCAGTTCCATCTTCTTATGATATTCATCGTCAAGTTCATGGAAGAAAAACATACCAGCATTATTAATCAAAATATCAATAATAATATTCTCTTTCTTACAATAATCAAATAGTTGTTGAGCCGCATCTTCTCGCGATAAATCCTGATAACGAGCAATCACATTAACGCCAAATTCTTTACGGATATCATCAGCCACTTCAGTCAGTTCTTTCTCTTGATTACTAACAATCAAAAGATTACAACCTGCTTCTGCGAGATATTTTGCATAAAGGAGTCCCATACCGGAACTCGCGCCGGTAACTAACGCAGTAATTTCACGTCCCTGTGATTGTTTTAATCTCTCAATATATTTTTTAAAAGAAGTCATAAATCATTGATTTTCCAACTTCTCAATTTCTTTCTTAAGACGTTCAGGCATCTCATCAACGCAATGATGACATCTCATATCTTCGCTATACATTCTTCCGATGCAATAGTTAGAATGTTTGCAAGGACTTTTCGTCAACTCACCGTTTTTCAGTTTATTAACAAAGTCAGTATCGTTGATAAGCGCACGAGCCATCTGGAAAGCCACAAAACCAGAATTGAGGACTTTCTCCATATCATCTTTCGCCACCATTCCACCGACATAAATAAGCGGGATGTCAAGATTCTCACGGAATTTCATCGCTGTCTCATAGAAATACGCATCTTTATATGGAACTGTCGGGACCACCATTCTTCCTGCTATTCTAAGTCCGAGTTTAAGCCACCAGAACTTCCACATATTCATGTAGTAAGCCATTGTCTTTATTGGCATTGCGCCGCGCATCACCTCCATAGGAGCCTTGCTAACGAAACCTGCGGAAAGCACGAGAGCATGAACACCGAGTTTCTCTAACTCCTTAGCAATCAATATAGCCTCATCTTCATGAATGCCTTTCTTCATTCCATCGAACATATTGATTTTCACCACAACAGCCATATCATTACCAGCAGCGTCCATCACCTCTCTTATCACGAGTTTCATAAAACGCATTCTATTTTCGAGATTACCGCCCCAAATATCATAACGATGATTTGTATATGGCGACAAAAACTGACTAATGAGATAACCATGACCTGCGTGAATCTCAACGCAATCGAAGCCAGCTTCACGAGCAAGGTTGACGGCTTTACCAAAATCCCTCACAGTATCAAGTATTTCATATTCAGTCATCTCCCTCACAAATGTCGGAGAATAAAGATT
>JAZOCI010000032.1:0-4714 GCA_045596465.1 Bacteroidales bacterium
AACCGCCGATGATGTAGTATTTTGAATCTGAGAAGCTGAGAACTTGAGAATCTGAAGAAGTTTGAGAGTCTAAGTCTCCGAGTTCCTGAGGCGCTGAGTTATTTTCTTGAGTCTCCAAGTCACCAAGTCTCTGAGTCTCCAAATCTCCAAGGCTTTGATTTTCTGAAACTTCAACACCCTGAATCTCTGCGTCTTTAGGACTTTGTATCTCTGCGTCTTTGTGACTTTGCGTCTCGGAAATCCCAATAAGAAATTCATTAGGTGAAGAATACAAGAACGGATTCCAGCTTGCCAAGTTCGAATCTGATTTTTCAGTACTCCAATTGAAGACAAATATCAAAACGAAAGCTATTGTTGTATAAGCGAAAGTCTTGAACAGACTTGGTTTTCTTCTTACAGTATTTTGGTTCGCATCTTCCACACATTCAATCGCCAAGGTATAATCTGTATTCTTTTCTTTCTGTTCAACGACGATTTTCTCTTTTATAATTTGGTAAGTCTCTGTACGGAAGACAGGCTGATAGTTAAACTCCGTCAAGCCGAAAGAATCGCCGAGAACATTGACATTTTCCTTGACTTTGAAAATATAATTACCATTAATATTAACGAACTTACCGAAACCTTCCAATTCCAATTCCGAATTAACATCTAAAATCGCGACACTTTGATTTACGAAGTCGCGTATTTTATTCAGAGCTTCTTCTCTCGAGATATTTTCTTTTTGCGCGATGAAATCGGCAAGAATATCGTCGTTATTGTTCAACTTATCATTGAAAACTATTTCTTTGTAAGGAGGCAAAAAACGATGATTTGCGTAATCTATTGTCGCAGAATGTCTTTTAGAAATAAAGGCTCCGAACTTAGGAACAATCACGCATTCATTATCGTTCAATAACTCTTTTAAATAATTAGTAATCATACAAATAAATGTTTTCAGTAATAAAATATTTCGGTACGCGAAGTTAAGAAAAATAGTTTAATCTTTGAAGTATTTCAGACATTTTTCTACATCTTGCGGTGTATCAATCGAATAACTTTCAAACTCTGTCACGCCCATCATTATCGAGTAGGAATTTTCGAGCCAACGGAGCTGTTCCAAGCATTCTGATAGCTCCAAATCCGACTGTTTCAGAGCAGCGATTTTTTTCAAGACCTCGACCTTATAAGCATAGATACCTATGTGTTTATAAAAAGTCCTCGACTGCATCCATGCCTTCTCGTCTTTCTCCACCTTTCTCAAAAATGGAATCGTCTGACGACTGAAATACAAAGCCTTACCTTTTGTATCAAAGACGACTTTCACCACATTCTCATCAAAAATCTCGTCTTCATCTTTTATCGGCTTGCACAATGAAGCTATCTGACTTTCATCAGAAGAGATAAGTTTCGCAATCTGGTTTATCTGTTCCGGATTGATAAAAGGCTCATCACCTTGAATATTAACGACAGCATCATATTGATTTCCAATCTTCTCCACAATCTCACAACATCTATCCGTACCGCTATTATGTTCGGAAGATGTCATCATGACTTTACCACCAAAAGCCGTCACCGCATCAAAGATACGCTGATCGTCGGTCGCCACGACTACATCGGTCAGCCATTCCGATTTCATCGATTGTTCATAAACACGCTGTATCATCAGCTTGCCGTTTATCATCGTCAGTGGCTTGCCCGGAAAACGCGTCGATGCGTAACGAGCTGGTATAATCCCTAATATTTTCATATCAATTTAAGTTTAAACAAGTCACAAAATAAAAATATCGAATGTGCATGTCACAGCTCACTCCTCCAAAACAAACACATCCGATATATCAAAATTTCAGACAAACATTAACTTATAGACGTCATGACACAACGTCTCAGTATTTCAAAAAGAAGCGCCACATTTCGATGCAGCGCTCTTGTATAGATAGTGAACAAAGACTGTTGTCTGTTGTCCGTAGACCGTAGTCTATTATCTTGAAACAACGAATTTGTTTGTCTTGACTGTTTGGTTGTTGACGATTAAGCTGTAGAAATATACGCCTTCGTTTAAGTCGCTGACGTTGATGTCGACTCTTGAATTGCCTAAGTTGAGATCTTGTCTTACAACTTCCTGACCCATCATGTTGTAGATAGCGACAGCAGCTGAGTTAGCGTTTTGCATGTCGTAGTCGAAGCTTACTGTGTTGTTTGCTGGATTAGGATAAGCGTTGCTGAAGATAGTGTTGATTTCTTCAACAGCTTGTTCTGGGTTGTAAGTGAAGTTTACGTAGAAAGTATATTTTACGTCAGCATTTCTTTCTTCATAGAAAGTGTAAGTCATTTTTGCCACTGAACCTACAGGTAATGTGTTCCAATTAGCGTCGACAAACTGGCAATGACCGTTGAAAATGCCTTCGCCACCAGCAGCTACTGTATGAGTTGCTGTTAAAACGCCTGGCATAAAGCAACTACCCCAGCATAAATAATCTTGTGTAGGATTTGAAGGATCGCTTTCCATTTCGCAGACGATGACCATGTCGGCACCTGTTGTGTTGATAACGTGTAAGTCGAATTGGATTTCCATTGCATCATTGATGTCAGAAACCAAATCAATTGTTGTTCCTGGTTGAACTGTTTCGCCTTCGTATTTGAAGGTCAATGACTGAGCTGACATATAGCCTGCAAAAGCCATAAGTACTAAAGAAAGTAAAAGTTTTTTCATCTCTATTTAAATTTTAATTAATAATTATTTAATTTTTATCTTTTTAATATTTGATTTATTGTTTGAAATACACAATAATCGTGCTATTATTTCTTGGTTTAAAGTTTAAGGTCAAATTTAACTTAACCTTAAACTTTAGTCTTTTATCGTTAGTCTTTAGCCAATTATATCGTTAATCAGATTGTCGTCAGCGAAGTTTGGCATTGTGACTTTGAGACGAGGCTCGACTTCCATGGCGCGTCTTATAGCGAACATAGCTGGTTCGTTTCTTGCCCAGCTTCTACGAGCGATGCCGTTGTTGACGTCCCAATGTAACATTGAATGTAATCTTCTGTCGGCATCATCGCTACCGTCGAGAACCATGCCGAAGCCACCGTTGATAACTTCGCCCCAGCCTACACCGCCGCCGTTGTGGATACTTACCCATGTAGCGCCTCTGAAACCGTCGCCGATGACGTTATGTATTGCCATGTCGGCTGTGAATGAAGAGCCGTCGTAGATGTTAGATGTCTCACGGAATGGAGAGTCGGTGCCGGAACCGTCGTGGTGGTCTCTACCTAAAAGGACAGGTGCAGAGAGACGACCGTCGGCGATAGCCTTGTTAAACTCAGCGGCGATCTTGGTACGACCTTCACAGTCGGCATATAAGATACGTGCTTGTGAGCCAACGACTAATTTATTAGCGCGAGCGCCTTTGATCCATTGTATGTTGTCGCGCATCTGCTGTTGAATCTCAACAGGAGAATTTTTAGCTATTTCTTCAAGTACGTTGCATGCTATTTCGTCAGTGACAGCGAGGTCTTCTTCTTTGCCTGAAGTACATACCCAACGGAATGGACCGAAGCCGTAGTCGAAGTACATTGGTCCCATGATGTCTTGTACGTATGAAGGGTAGCGGAACTTACCGTCAGCGTTGAGGATGTCGGCACCGGCGCGGCTGCTTTCTAACAAGAAGGCGTTGCCATAGTCGAAGAAGTACATGCCTTTAGCTGTGAGTTTGTTGACTGCTGCAACATGACGACGTAATGAAGCGTAGACGGCGTCTTTGAATTTCTCTGGTTGCTCTGCCATCATCTGTTTCGATTCTTCGAAAGAATAACCTACAGGATAGTAACCGCCAGCGAATGGGTTATGTAATGATGTCTGGTCGGAACCTAAGTCGACTTGGATGTCGTGTTCTGCTGCATATTCCCAAAGGTCGACTACATTGCCTTGATAAGCGAAAGAACGAGCCACTTTGTTAGCGCGGGCTTCGTTTACTTTAGCGAACAATTCGTCTAAGTCGCTGTAAACCTCATCGACCCAGCCTTGGCTGTGACGTTTATCTGTTGCGCTTGGATTTATCTCTGCTGTGATGGAGACTACGCCTGCGATGTTACCGGCTTTAGGCTGAGCGCCTGACATGCCGCCGAGACCAGCGGTGATGAATAACTTACCAGCTGGAGTGCCGCCTTGTTTTCTTGAAGCGTTCAATACTGTGATTGTTGTTCCGTGAACGATGCCTTGAGGTCCGATATACATATAAGAACCTGCTGTCATCTGTCCGTATTGTGTCACGCCCATAGCGTTGAAACGTTCCCAATCGTCTGGCTTAGAATAGTTAGGAATCACCATGCCGTTAGTGACGATGACGCGTGGAGCGTCTTTATGTGATGGGAACAATCCCATTGGGTGACCCGAATACATCACGAGGGTCTGTTCTTCTGTCATGTTTGCAAGATATTGCATGACGAGACGATATTGAGCCCAGTTTTGGAATACAGCGCCATTGCCGCCGTAAGTGATAAGCTCGTGAGGATGTTGAGCTACAGCGTGGTCGAGGTTGTTTTGAATCATAAGCATGATAGCTGCTGCTTGTCTCGACTTAGCTGGATATTCCTCTATAGGACGAGCGTAAATCTTGTAAGAAGGACGGAAACGATACATGTAGATACGTCCGTATTTCTCTAATTCTTCTGCAAACTCAGGAGCTAAGACAGCGTGATGTTTAGCAGGAAAATAACGAAGAGCGTTTCTTAAAGCTAA
>JAZOCI010000033.1:0-2625 GCA_045596465.1 Bacteroidales bacterium
TGTTCTCAAAGCGTTTGAGTAAACCAACATTGAAGAAGCGTCTGATGTAGCTTCAACTAAGTCTTCTGACAAGTTGATGTCCCATTTTGTCAAGTCGCGTAAAGCCTTAACACAGACTTCTCTATATTCTAATGTTGAACAGATACCTGTACCGATAGCTGTTGCACCCATGTTAACATATAAGAATTCTTTTGAATCGTGGATGAGGTGTTCTTTTTCGTTTCTCAATGATTGAGCGAAAGCGTGGAATGAAAGACCTAATGTCATAGGAACAGCGTCTTGGAGCTGTGTACGACCCATCTTGATGACGTCTTTAAATTCTCTTGCTTTTCTTTCCAATGAAGAAATGAGGAGATCCAAGTGGCTGATCATTTCCAAGTGGTCAGCGTAGATAGCCAAACGTGTAGCACATGGATAAGCATCGTTTGTTGATTGTGATGCGTTGACATGGTCGTTAGGTGAACAATACTCATATTGACCTGGTTGGTAGCCCATGTATTCCAAAGCGCGGTTAGCGATAACTTCGTTAGCATTCATGTTTGTTGAAGTACCAGCACCACCTTGGATGACGTCGACTGGGAATTGGTCGTTCAATTTACCATCGATAACGTCTTGGCAAGCTTTTGCAATACCTTCATAAATTTCTTTGCTGATTTTGCCTGTTTCGTAGTTGGCGATAGCAGCAGCCAATTTTATGACGCCTAAATATTTGACGACATTTGGATAACGGTTGATACCGATACCTGTGATTGGGAAGTTTTCGATTGCTCTAACTGTTTGTACTCCGTAATAGCATTCTGCCGGAATTTCGCGTGAACCGATAAGGTCTGATTCAATACGTGTTTTCTTTGTTTCCATTTCTTCTTGAATTTTTATTTCTTGTTCTGTAATTTCTACTTGTTGTTCAACTGTTTGTTCTGCTTTACAGCTCTTTTTTGTTGTTGTTTTTGAACTTTCTTTTTTCATCTTTAAAAAAATTTGTTTACCGTTTTTAACGGGTGCAAATATACTATATTTTTCTGTTTTAGATATTTTTTTATCGATTTTTTTTATGTATTTTAACAATTAAAAAAGGTAATTATAACTTATTGTGTATCAGAATTATTTTCTTTATTACTATAAAGTTTCTGGGTCAATAACGCCAAGGAAACCGCTAAATTTTCGTGCTTTATTATGATACCGTCTGGTACCTCAAGGTGCACGGGTGCGAAATTCCATATCACTTTTATTCCGGCGGCGACCATGATGTCGCATACTTCCTGCGCCGCTTCTTTCGGAACTGTTATTATACCTATTTTAATATTAAGACGCTCGACAATAGGCGTGAGCTTGTCGATATGGAGTATTGGTTTGTCGTTTACCTTCGCTCCGATGAACTCCAAAGAATTGTCGAAGCCCGCTACGATGTTTAACTTATAATCGGCGAAGCCCTGGTAGCTCAGCAGGGTGCGTCCCAATCGTCCCGCACCCACTAAAACCACCTCGTCTAAATTATTGAATCCTAAAACCTCTTCTATATCTGTTATCAGCGACTCTATCTCGAAACCCATCCTCGGTTTGCCCGACTGCTTGCTTACGCACGCCAAGTCTTTCCTTACCTGGATGTTATTAAGCTTCAAGCTCCTCGCTATGACAGTCGATGAGATGTATTTATAATTCTCCTTCCTCTTTTCAAGCAAGAAGTTATAATACAAAGGTAATCGGCTCAAGACTGTCTTAATAATCTTAACAGGTTCTGTCTGAGGTTCTGTCTGAGGTTCTGTCATTACTTTGTTGTCATTTCATATAGTTTAACAGAATTGTACACAGTCTTCTCTTTTGCCTCGTTGCCGTACTTATCTACGTCGACGATATTGCGAGGACTATGTGTGATACAGAGAGGTCCGTTCAGACAGCCGCCTTCGCATGCCATACCCTCGAAGAAATTCTCTGTAGCCTTGCCGAACTTGAGTTTCATCAGGTTAGCTCTACATTCGTCGATACCACTCATCACTATTGGTCTGAGTCCTTCTACATTGAGGTCTTTCGCCACGTCGATGAGACCTTGTACGATACCGCCCGACTTAGCGAATATTCTTCCGTAGAATGATGCGTTATCCAATACTGTGTCTTCACATTCTGTAGTGTCAATTCCTCTCGCATCCAAGAATGCTTGCAATTCCTCGAACGACATAACGCAGTCGAGGGCTCCGCCTGTCTTTTCCAATTTAAATTCAAATTTCTTTGAAGCACATGGTCCGATGAAGATACACTTAGCTGTCGGATCTGATTTCTTGATCATTTGTGCAGTCAATATCATAGGTGATACTGAGTGTGAGATATGTTGTACCAACTCAGGGAAGTTCTTCTCTATGAACGCCACGTATGATGGGCAGCATGATGTTGTCATCAAGCCTTTTTCTTTCCATTCGAGAGCCTCATTATATAAGGTGATGTCGGCTCCGAGAGCTGCTTCCACAACCTGATGGAATCCTAACTTATGTATCGCCGTCACGACTTGTGTTGGACGACCGAAACGGCATTGGCTCACGATAGCTGGAGCGATAACTGCATATACCTTATATTTAGTGTTATTCTCCGACTTCTTCAACATATCGATGATGTCGAGAACGAACGATTTGTCTG
>JAZOCI010000034.1:0-5203 GCA_045596465.1 Bacteroidales bacterium
ACAATATCACTAAAAAACGCATCGATATATCAGCATGAGAGATGTATCTTGAAAGATGTCAATTTTGAAATTGAAGAAGGTGAGTTCGTCTATCTTATCGGTAAGACAGGTAGCGGTAAGTCGTCGTTACTGAAGACTTTATACGCTGACCTTCCTGCAAAGAAAGGCGATGCAAAAATTGCAGGTTTCAACCTTCGGAAGATAAAACGTCGCGATATTCCTATGCTGAGAAGAAAAATAGGCATCGTATTTCAAGACTTTCAGCTTCTTTATGACCGTAACGTGGAAGAAAATCTTTCTTTCGTCTTAGACGCGACGGGCTGGACCGACAAGACGAGAATATCTAAAAGAATCGATGAGGTGCTATTGCAAGTCGGGCTTCCTCACAAACGTAAGTCGATGCCTCACCAACTGTCTGGCGGCGAGCAACAAAGCGTCGCTGTAGCAAGAGCTCTACTGAACAACCCTAAACTTATTCTCGCCGACGAACCAACAGGCAACTTGGACCCGGAAACGACAAACGACATCATGAACCTGCTCCTTGAAATAAGTAAACAAGGCAAGACTATCTTGATGGCAACGCACAACTACAACCTTATCTTAAAATATCCTTCAAGAATAATCAAATGCGAGGACGGAATGGTGAGGGATTCGAAATGATATAGGAATCGGATTGCAGAATATTCATAGGTTTTATGCAGATACAAAGTATGGTAGCGCCTTACGATAAAAAAAATACAAAAATCATCTCTATCTAAATAAAAATGTCTATCTTAGCGAGCAATTATTAAACGTAAATTTATTAACATTATAAAAATTAATATCATGCAAAACATTGAATGGTCAAAACTTCCATTTGGTTATTATCCAACAAATTACAATGTCCGTTGTTACTACAGAAACGGACAATGGGGCGAAATTGAAGTAAGCTCAGAAACAACAGTAAACATCCACATGGCTGCAACATGTTTGCACTATGGTCAAGAAGCTTTTGAAGGTTTGAAGGCTTTCCGCGGTGCTGATGGTAAAGTCCGTATCTTCCGTTTAGATGAAAATGCAAAACGTTTGCAATCATCATGCGACGGTATCATGATGCCACAATTCCCATTGGATAAGTTTGAAGAAGCTATGAAAAAATGTGTTCAACTCAATGCTGACTTCATTCCTCCATACGGCAGCGGTGCTTCATTGTACCTCCGTCCATTAATTATAGGTACTGGTATCCGCGTTGGTGTTAGCCCAGCTGATGAATATTTGTTCTTAGTGTTCGCAACACCAGTAGGTCCTTATTTCAAAGGCGGTTTCCAAGCTAACCCTTACGTCATCACTCGTAAATACGACCGTGCAGCTCCTCTCGGAACAGGTACATTTAAAGTAGGTGGTAACTATGCAGCAAGTATGCGTCCTCACGTCGAAGCATGTCACGGCGGTAAATACGCTTGCGAATTTTATCTTGACGCTAAAGAAAAATGTTATATCGACGAAGCTGGTGCAGCTAACTTCTTCGCTATCAAAGATAACACATACATCACTCCATTATCAACATCAATCCTTCCATCAATCACAAACAAGAGCTTGATGTTCTTAGCAGAAAAGATGGGTATGAAAGTAGAACGTCGTCCTATCCATGTCGACGAACTTGCTACATTTGAAGAAGCAGGCGCATGTGGCACAGCAGCTGTCATCAGCCCTATCTCACGCATCGACGATAACGACAACAACAAATCATACGTCTTTGGCGACGGCAAACCAGGTCCATGGAGCGAGAAATTATATAACAAACTTCGTGGTATCCAATGCGGTACAGAACCTGATGAATACGGCTGGATTACAGAAGTGGAGATATAATTACAATGTGCAATTTACAATGTACAATGTACAATTAACAATGTAGAGGCGTGTCAGTATTGATGCGTCTCTTCATCATTAATGAATTACCCTTGATTCCCATTCCCCATTCCCATTCCCCATTCCCTGACTGCATCTTTTTTTTGAAAAAAAATTAAACTTGATGTTGAATTTTGTCGATTATATTGTATTTTTGTAAACTCAAAGATTATTCATTAAAGTGTAACAAATAACTATTTACAATGAGAAAAATCACCTTTTTAATATGCTTTGTTTTACTATGTTTGTCCAAGGCAAATGCCCAAGAGCCTAAATTTGTTTCTAAAGAACCTACAAACCGTAATGTCCTTATTGAAGAGCTTACTGGAAGAAAATGTGGTTACTGCCCTTCTGGACAGAAAATTGTAAATGATATTATAAAGAATAATCCAGGAAGAGTCTTTACGATAAATATTCATTCTGAAAGTTCGTTATCACCAACATTTTATCCTAACCTCAATACTTTAAAAGGAGCTGACATTGCAAAGGCATACGATTGTGGAACATTGCCGGCTGCCGTTGTGAATCGTACGTTAGATAAGGCTGTGGGAATGTCGAAAGGTTGGGATGTAATGGCAAACGAACAGCTCCAGCAGGCGGCAGAATGTAATATCGCAGGTCAGGTGGAAATAAACAAAGAAACTCGTCTCGCAAAAATAACAGTAGAAGTTTATTATACCGCCAACAGTAATGCCGACCTTAATTATCTTACTGTTATAATGTTACAAGACAGTATCATAGGTTCACAAAGTGGTGCAACCGACAACCCTGAACAGATAGTAGGAAATCAATATTGTCACATGCATGTATATCGTAACACCATAACCGAAAAATGGGGCGATGAGATAAGTCCTACAACAGCAGGAACCTTGATAACAAAATCCTTTAAATACACAATACCAGGAACAATAGGCGACCCTAATGGCGTTGCCGTAGATTTGGATAATGTTCATTTCCTCGCTTTCGTGACAGAAAGACGTGAAAACGCAATGAAAACCTTCCCTATACTCAATGTCTGTGAGTTGAAAAGTAAAGATTATGGAACAGTATCTCTCGATGAAATGAATTCCGCTTCATGCGAAGTTTATCCTAATCCTGTGAAAGATGTAGTTACAATTAAAGCTGATAATGTTAAACAAGTCGTGATTTACAACTCTTTAGGACAAATGATTAAGTCTGTGGATTGTAATGACAATGTCAATGATATAAATGTCAGCGATTTGCAAAACGGTATTTATCTGCTTAATATTGTTGACGGCGAAGGAAAAATCTCGACAAGTAAAATATCTGTCTTACATTGATATACCTTAAATAAGAAAATAATAAATTAACAAATTAAGAAAATTAAACTATGAAAAAACTTACTTTTTTAATGTGTGCTTTCGCTTTCTTGTTTAAAGTTAATGCACAAGAAACCCCTCAGTTTGTTTCTACAGAACAACAGAACAGAAACGTATTGATTGAGGAATTGACAGGAAGACTCTGTGGATATTGTCCTGGTGGTCAAAAGACTGTTAATCAGATAATCGAAAAAAATCCTGGTAGAGTTTTTACTGTTAATATTCACGCACCAAGTTCTTTGTCACCAACAAACTATCCAAACCTTAACACAACAAAAGGTGCACAAATCTATAATTCTTTCGCGGCAGGTGGAATCCCATGTGCAGTCGTAAATCGTTCGACAGCACAAGCAACTTATTCAGATTCATGGTCAGGTGCAACAAGTACTCAATTGTCACAAGCTGCAGAAGTTAATGTTGGCGGTCAAGTGATTTTAAATCCTGTCACACGTACAGCTACAATAACAGTTGAAACATATTACACAGCAGATAGCAAGGAGTCTACAAACTATCTCACCATAATGATGTTGCAAGATAGCATTATCGGTTCACAATCTGGTGCTACAACTAATCCAGAACAAGTTATCAATGGTCAATACTGCCACATGCATATTCTTCGTGATATTGTTACAGAAACATGGGGAGATCAGATTACTCCAACAACAGCAACTTCTTTGGTTAAGAAACAATATGTTTATGATATTCCTCCAGTCTTAGGTGACCCTAATGGCGTTGAAGTTGACTTGGAAAATATTCATTTTATAGCTTTCGTAACAGAAAAGAAACAAGGAACACCAACACGTCCTATCCTTAATGTTGCTCAGTTAGACATAGTTCAAGGTACAGATGAACCTATTTATCCTTTCATCAAATCAGTGGCACAAGAAGATTTAATTACATGTACAAAAGAAAAGAAATTCACTGTCAATGTCGCTAATGCTGGTACAGAAGAACTTACAACAATAAAATTTGAAATTAAAGTTCAAGATGGTGAAACAAAAGAACATACATGGACAGGCAATCTTCCTGTTTACGGAAACACCAACATTGACATGTTCGCTGAAATTCCTTTCGGAGAAAAGAACGTTGAAGTTAAGATAGTTGAAGCAAACGGTAAAGCATTCAGCTTCGCACAATCAACAGTTGCTAAAAGTGAAGAATGGATTCAAGTTGAATTGGGTGACGCACAAGCTACAGAACAATTCAAGCTCGTTCTTGCACAAGACAGATTCGGTAACCAAATTACATGGCAAGTAATTAACCATAGTGATAAAGTTATCGCTTCTGGCGGTCCTTACAAGATGTTGTCGACATCAGGAATAGAAGAGCATGAAGAATATTTTACATTGCCAGCAGGTGAATGCGCATTGTTCGTGATAGAAGACGGCGTTGGTAACGGTATCAACGGAGCTTACGGTCAAGGTTACTACAAAATCTACGACAGCAAAGGTAATCTCCTCGTAGAATCAGATGGTAAATATGGTCATGGTGAATATCGTATCATCTACACTCATGGTGCATTGGAAGTTGAAAGCCTTGAAGAAACAAAATACAACGTTTATCCAAACCCTGTTAAAGATGTACTTACAGTAACAGGTGAAAATATGAGACAAGTCAACGTTTACAACTCATTAGGTCAATTGGTTAAGTCAATCGACTGCAATGCTGATGAAGTAAAAGTCAACGTAAACGACATGCAAAACGGTATGTACATTGTTAATGTCATTGATAACAATGGCGAAATGACAACAAGCAAGGTTTCAGTTTTGAAATAAGAAAGAAAAGACTATAAGTAAAAGACGCCGCTATTTTGATAGTGGCGTCTTTTTTTGTCTAAAGACTAAAGGCTAAAGTCTAAAGGTAACTATCCAATGTTCCAAGTTCTAAGTTCTAAGTTCAATATTCATTTTTACAAAAAAATATAAATAAACTATCATAAATAATCGTATATTTGTAAACTGTTATCAAAGCAAGTA
>JAZOCI010000035.1:0-3405 GCA_045596465.1 Bacteroidales bacterium
TGCAGCCACTAAGCGTTAGGGATTGAAGCGGCATCCTTTGCGAGCGGGGTCGGGGACGGGAAACGGGATTTGGGGACGGGGACGGGAAACGGAAACGGGATTTGGGGACGGGGAGAGCGAGCAAAGATATAGCGGAAAGCCCGACGGCGTAGCCGGAACGCCCAAAGGCAATTCATAATGTAAAATTCATAATTCATAATTAGAAACTGAGAAGCTGAAAATCTGAGAATTTTAGAAAGTGTTGAATAAGTTTATCGTGAATTTCAGAATCGTATGCAAAAGTCATTCAATATAAAAGGTCGTCTGGTAAATTGTGAGATAAAGCGCTTGCGGAGAAGGACAGTGGCGCTTTATGTTCATCCAGACAAGCGTGTCGAGATAAGGATGCCTTTGCTTTTCAGTGTTGATGAGATAGAACCTTTTTTGATAAAACATTCGCGTTGGCTTTTTAATCGCCTTGATGCTCCGGAAAAGAAACCTATTGAACCAAAGAGATTTGTGAGTGGCGAGCTGCATTATTTTTTAGGAAAACAATATCCGCTTGAAGTAATAGAGTCGAATAAGAATTCGGTCGTTTTTAATGGAGGAAAGATTGTTGTAAGACAACGAGTCGACAAGTCAACGAGTCAACAAGTTAATTTGTCAAAGTCAGTGTCAGCGTCAAAGTCAGTGTCAGATCTTCTTGATCGTTGGTATCTTGAGCAGGCGAAGCGTGTGTTTCAAGAGATTTCGATTCCTTTGGTTGAGGCGATGAAGAAATATAATGTCGCGCCGAAGTCGTTCAAAATAAAAAAGATGAAGACGCGCTGGGGCAGCTGTTCATCAAAAGGCAATATAAATTTAAATCTGTATCTTATCAAACTGCCTGAGCAATGTATTAAAGAGGTGATATTACATGAGCTTTGTCATCTCGTGCATTTTAATCATTCCAAAGACTTTTATGCTTTGATGACAGCAGAGATGCCCGATTGGAAAGTCTGGAAAAAAGAGATAAAATTTTTATAGCAGATGTCAATATCACTTTATCACATATTAGGAATTATCTTGTCGATAGTATTGATTGAAGTCGTTGGTATTGTGTCTTCTAAGAAAGTCAAGACCGCTGATGATTTCAATAGGGCAGGAGGCAGAGCCGGGACTTGGGTCGTGTGCGGAACAATCATGGGGACGTTGATAGGAGGACAGTCGACGGTGGGAACTGCGCAGCTGGCTTTCACTTACGGCATCTCGGCATGGTGGTTTACTCTCGGAGCCGCTTTGGGATGTGTCTTTCTCGCAATAGGTTACGTCGTTCCATTAAGAAGAAGCGGCTGCACTACATTGTTGGAAGTCGTCTCTAAAGAATATGGCAAGAAGGCGGAAGTGCTTGGCTCGCTGCTATGTTCGCTCGGAATGTTCGTAAGCATAGTGGCTCAAATCTTGTCAGCTTCAGCATTATTGATGACGTTATTTCCGATGAAGTTTTATCTTGCCGCCGCGATATCATGTCTCATCATGATGATTTATGTCGTATTCGGAGGCTTGTGGAGTGCGGGAATTGGGGGCGTGGTGAAACTCATATTGTTGTGTATCTCAACATTAGCTGGAGGAATTATAGTGCTTTCTCTTACTGATGGTTATCACGGACTTATGACAGCGATAGAAGAGATGATAGACACTCTCGTAGGGTCACACGGACGTGTGTCTCAAGAAGATGTACAGGAACGATACAACAATCTCTTTGCGCGTGGTGCAGCCAAAGACGTAGGCTCTTGTCTCTCGGTGATATTAGGCGTCCTCGCAACGCAGAGTTACGCACAAGGTGTCTGGGCTGCCAAGACCGACAGCGTGGCTCGTAAGGGAGCGATGATTTCAGCGATTCTCACGATTCCTATCGGTGCGGCTTGCGTGCTCATTGGTCTTTATATGCGATGTCATTATGTCACTGTTGAAGAAATGAAAATGTTGTCGACAATAGGTAAAACGCTTCCGGAAAATATAGGTGTCATGGCGACGACGGCGCAGGCTTTCCCTCTTTTCATAACGCATAAGATGCCAGAGTTTCTCGGTGGTATCGTACTCGGAACATTGCTTATTACCATTATAATAGGAGGCTCAGGATTGACACTCGGCTCTTCTACGATACTTGTCCGCGATGTCTTCATGAAGATAAATCCTTCTTTGAAAGACTCTTCGAAAAATCTTAAGGTGTCGCGCCTTACTATTATAGGAATATTATTGATGTCGGTGTTTGTAGCGGCAACATTCTCAGGATCTTTCATCAACGACTTAGGCTTCTTGTCGATGGGATTGCGTGCCACGGCAGTCTTCATTCCTCTGACCTTAACGTTGTTTTTCCCGGGAAGATTTAAATATCAATGGATACTTGTCTCGATCATAGCAGGAACGTCGGCGCTCATCGTCTCTCAATTTTTGAAGCTGCCTATAGATGGAATATTCGTTGGATTGACTGTAGGGCTGATTTGTTGTTTGATGGGAATGAGGAGAATAAACAATTAACTTATTTATTGTCTCATTGTCTCATTGACTTGCTGACTAAGTGACTTAATATCTAAATCTTCTCCTTTGACAGTGATATGTGCCTTTTCGTAAAACGGCATTCTTTCTCCGTAATGCCGTTCAACGTATTCTAATAATTGCTCTTCGTTTTTACCTTCGATGAGCGGACGTTTCTTCTTGGAATTAAGCAGTCTATTGACAGCGGTCTTCGCCGACACCTTTATAAATATAGTAGTGCCGTTGGCGTTCATCCATTCCATGTTGTCGAAGAAACACGGCGTGCCACCTCCTGTAGCGATGATGGCATTCTCATATTTTATCGTTTCTTTTAATAACTGCGACTCTAACTTACGAAATGCCGCCTCGTCATATTTATGAAAGAAATCCTGAACCGAAATCTTATATCTCTCCTCGAAAAGATTGTCTAAGTCGTAGGTCTCCCATGAAAGCATTTTACCTAACTGCTTCAGAGCCGATGACTTCCCCGAACCCATATAGCCGACGAGGTAGATTCTTTTTAATTCAGAATTCATAATTCATAATGCATAATTATTTTTTAGTCTTTAGCCATTAGCCTTTAGTCTTAACAAAACAATATTCTCCACATGGTGTGTGTGCGGGAACATATCGACTGGCTGTACGGCTTTCACTTCGTATTTTGAATCGAGAAGCTGAAGGTCACGAGCTTGTGTGGCTGGGTTGCAGCTGATATAAACTATTTTCTTAGGTTCAATCTTGAGAAGCTGTTCCACGACTTTCTCGTGCATACCGGCACGTGGCGGATCGGTGACGACTAAGTCGGGACGACCGTTGGTTTCGATAAATTCGTCGGTGAAGACTTTCGCCATATCGCCGGCGTAGAACTTCACATTATTAATATTGTTAAACTCGCTGTTAATCTTAGCG
>JAZOCI010000036.1:0-2798 GCA_045596465.1 Bacteroidales bacterium
AACTTTTAACTCTTAACTTTTAACTCTTAACTATTAACTCTTAACTATTAACTTTTAACTTTTAACTCTTAACTAAATAAGAACATGAGAATCGTAATACAAAGAGTCTCCGAGGCATCGGTGAGTGTTGCAGGAGAAATAATTTCAAAAATTGAAGAAGGAATGTTGATTTTGTTAGGCATTGAAGACGCCGACACCGAAGAAGACGTGGGATGGCTATGCAATAAGTTGACGAAGCTTCGTATCTTCTCCGATGAAAATGATGCCATGAACTTAGACATCAACCAAATAGAAGGCTCGTTCTTGGTCGTAAGTCAATTTACGCTTCACGCCATGACGAAGAAAGGCAACCGTCCGAGTTTCATCAAAGCAGCACGTCCCGAAAAGGCGATTCCTCTTTATGAAACATTTTTAAAACGACTTTCATATATCTCAGGACGACCTGTCTTATGTGGCGAATTCGGTGCGATGATGGAAGTGGCTCTCATCAACGACGGTCCTGTGACAATTATTATGGATACGAAGGATAAAGTTTAGAGTTAATAGTTAATAGTTCATAGTTAATAGTTAGTGGAACGTTGCCAACTTTTTTTATTTCAACTGACTATTAACTATTAACAATAAACTATCAACTTTTTTTATTACTTTTGCATTATGGAAACAAAGAGACAACAAAAGATATCTAAGCTCCTCATGAAAGAGTTGAGCGAGATTTTTCAGAGAGAAATTAAGCCTAAAGGTAACGTGATGATTTCCGTCACAAAAGTCAATGTCACGACGGACATGTCGTATGCACGCGTCTATCTCAGCATCTTCGGTCCTAAACAGGAAGAGAAGAAAAAAGTAGTGGAAGAAGTCAACGGAATGAAATATGGGATACGTAAGATGTTAGGCGACAGAGTGCGTTATCAGTTGAGAATCATACCAGAATTACAATTTTTCGAAGACGACTCCTTAGATTATATCGAAAATATTGACCATTTGTTGAAAGACTAAAGGCTAAAGACTAAAGACTAAAGATCTGATGACAAAAACTTTAGACTTTTGACTTTAGACTTTTGTCAATTGTTAATTGTAAACTGTTAATTGTTAATTGTTAATTGTTAATTGAAACTTCCTATATTCATAGCGCAGCGTTATCTTCTTGCGAAGAAAAGTCACAACCTTATTAACATCATAACATGGATTTCGATAATAAGTGTATGTGTCGCGACTTTCGCTATGATTTTCGTATTGTCGGTCTTCAACGGTTTCAACGTGGTGATTTCAGATATGATTCACCAATTCTCCCCTGACCTTAACATAAGCCTTGCGAAAGGGAAGACAATAAGTCTCAACGAGTTTCCATTAGATAAGATAAAAGAAATCGAAGGTGTCGATTTCGTCTTCCCTACCATCACCGAAGATGTCTTGTTTAAAAATTCCAACAAACAGCAGATCGGTCAGGTCAAAGGTGTACCTTCAGAATACAATCAGGTTTCAAGGATAAGAGGAACAATATTAAACGATACCACTTTCACTATCAGCAACGACAATTATAACTTCGGAGTTCCAGGTGCGGGCATGGCTTATTTCCTTGGAATCAATGTTTATCAGCCATATTCATATATACAAGTCTATGTTCCTAAAAGAGGCAATGCTTCATCTTTCAATCTCGAAAACAGCTTCAACAGCTCGAAACTTATAGTCACAAATGTATTTTCCACGCAGCAGGAAATAGATGAACGCATGGTGCTTGCGCCTTTCAATTGGCTCTCAAAACTAACGGAATACGAAGGACTTGCCACCGATGTGGAAGTTTTTGTAAATAGTCAACAGTCAACGGACAACGGGCGACAGACAACATCCAAAAGTTTAAAAAAAATTAAGAAAGAGATTAAAGAGATTCTCGGCGATGATTATAAGGTTCAGGATCAATATGAACAGCAGGAGACATTATATAAGATGATGAAAGCCGAGAAACTCGCTGTTTATCTTATCCTTACATTCGTCTTGATAATGGCGACTTTCAACGTCATCGGTTCTCTGAGCATGTTGATTATCGACAAAAGGAAAGACATCAGCGTGCTCAAAGCCATGGGCGCCGACAAGAAATTAATTAAGAAAATTTTTATTAACGAAGGGCTTCTCATCTCCGTCGTCGGCGGCATCTTAGGATTGATAATAGGAATTATCGCTGTTTTAATACAACAGCATTTCGGCATCATCCGTCTCGGCAACGGAGGCAGTTACATCATCGATGCGTATCCTGTAGCATTAGAGATAGCCGACGTAATTTTGGTTTTCGTCACGATAACGATAATCGGAAGCGTAGCAGCGTATTTCACTGTCAACAAATCCATAGAGAAGATGGAAGATGTCTCATTGAATGCAAGATAGTCCACGAAACTTATCCACGAAATCACGCGAAAAACTTTAGCATTTAATTAGCGTATTTTAGCGGACAATTCCTTTTAGCGAACATTAGCAGACAGTTTCGCGGTCAACTCCACAAACTCCGCCACCGACAACTGCTCCGGTCTTTTGTTGAAAATCTCATCTTGGATCATCTCCTGCGGAATCAGACTTCGCAATGAGTTACGCATCGTTTTTCTTCTCTGGTTGAAAGCTTGTTTCACGACAGTCACAAACAGTTTCTCATCGCAATCTAACTGCGTCACCTTGTTACGTCGCATTCTTATGACTGCCGACTTCACCTTCGGTGGAGGGTTGAAGACATTTTCATGAACCGTGAAAAGATACTCTATGTCGTACCACGCTTGTAGCAAAACGCTCAATATTCCGTAAGTCTTGCTTCC
>JAZOCI010000037.1:0-3279 GCA_045596465.1 Bacteroidales bacterium
AAATTTATTAAAAATCAGCGTATTACTGATAGCATTTATAGTAATAAGTTCTTGTAATAGAAACAAACTCCCGGAAAATTATTATAAAGTCGGAGAAGACGTTTATGAAATCTACAACGGCTGGATTATCAACAACGGAGAAACCGAAGGCGGTTTCTATTTAGACTTACGTCTTTATTGTGAAAACGGTAAAGACTTCATCAACTTCAGCATAGTCTCCAAGGAAGCCGAACGTATTCCAGATGGAAGCTACAAAGATTTCGATGCTTCTTGGTTTGTTGGCTACGACAATGGCAGTTATACCAACTTCGGCGAAATAACTTCTGGAAGTCTCATAATCACAAGAACCAAAGACGGTTATGTCATAAAAATAGATTGCATCGACCAATATAGCAACGAGGTTGCAGGTAAATTCACGGGAGAATTGACAAGACAAGACGAGGATAATTTTGTACACATAGTCCCTGAATACGTACTACCTAATGAGATTTATGACGAAGTAACAGCTCTCATCCCTATTTATTCCGGAGTTAATCCTCCGAATATGGAAGGAGAGTATGTATCTGCTCCACATGTCCTTATATATGAATCATACGGAGAAAAGCCAGACTCATTGCAATTCTATTCCGACCGTTATTTAGGATTTTTATACAACAACAAGCAGATGAATTTCTACGGAAAACAGTACGACTCACTGCAAGGTGCTTTTTTTGAAGAGATTCAATATGGAGTAAAAATAACTGGCAACAACGATTGTTTCACATGTTATTATATTGTTGACGGTTATGTACAAGGATATTACGCGCAACAATCTTTCATATTCAGCGGCAAGAAGACAGATGCCGGTCTCGAAGATTTCCATGTCGCAGTCGTCTTATTGGAGACAAGTGGTAACCCATATATGTTCGAGAAACATTCATATAGAATATTGAAAGATTATGACGGATTAGCAGAAGAAAATTATTGGCTGTCAGGAAGAAGCAACAAAACAGTTTCTGCAAGAAACAATAACGCTTTCGATATTTGGATGAAATAAGATTATTTTTTATTGCAAAATGCCAGAAGAAAGTATTATTTCGGAATATATTTTACCTAACGGTATCAAGATACTTCATAAGCACAGAAGCGGGGCCATCGCACATGTTTCGCTGATGATAAATACAGGAATGCGCGACGAAATGCCAAACGAAAACGGTTTGGCACACTTCGTCGAACACATGCTGTTCAAAGGGACTAAAAAACGAAAAGCATTTCATATTTTAAGCTGCCTCGAAAATGTCGGAGGCGAACTTAACGCATACACTACCAAAGAAGAAACCTGCATACACGCTTCATTCCTGAAAGAATATTACAACAAAGCCATCGAACTCATAGCCGATGTAGCTCTCAACAGCGTTTATCCTGAAAATGAAGTAGAAAAAGAAAAAGAAGTCATCATTGACGAGATAAACTCATATCGCGACAGCCCTGCCGAAGAGATATTCGACGAATTTGAAAACAATCTCTACAGAGGTCATGAAATGGGACGTAACATCTTGGGAACAACAGATTTGGTGGAAAGTTACACTCGTAATGACATAATAAGTTTCATTAAAAACAACTACTCTACCGACAAGATGGTCATCTCTACGATAGGCGACATACCTTTCAGCAAATTCAAGAACAAGATAATATCTCATTTCGGTGATTTCCAACAGAAAACAAATATCACTCACAGAACGACTTTCAGCAAGCTACCTATTTTCAATAAGATAGAAGAAAGAAACAACCACCTGTCACATTGTATCATAGGAGGTTTATCGTATCATTACGACAGCCCACAAAAGATGCAGATGGTGTTGTTGAATAACATCTTAGGCGGTCCTGGAATGAATTCAAGATTAAACCTTAACATCAGAGAAAAATACGGATTCGCTTACACAATTGAATCACAATACAACGCATATTCCGATACGGGTAATTATTCCATTTACATGGGAGTTGATCCTCAGTCGTTAGACAAAGCCGTAGATTTAGTCTTCAAAGAATTAGACAAACTGAAGAACAACAAGTTAGGTACAATTCAGCTTTCTAATGCAAAAAATCAACTGATAGGGCAATTGGCTCTTAGCGGCGAATCAGGATTAGGAGAGCTGCTCGGAATGACACGCGCCGCATTTTCAAAAGAAGGCATCGAACCGTTATCAGAAACAGTAAAAAAGATAAGAAATCTCAAGTCGGAAGACATTTTGGGAGTCGCGAATGAAATATTCGGCAAAGACAATATAAACATTATGATTTACAAAGGATTATAAAAAAAATAAAGTTAAAATAAATTAACACTTGATTTTTTATTTTTTTTATCTTACCTTTGGAGTCTTCCAAAATCAGTGTATCATGTTAATACAGAAAGACTCCCGAAAATTGCCCGTTATAGGAATCACACAAGGTGACATCAACGGCATTGGTTATGAGATTATCCTGAAAACTCTTTGCGACAGCAGAATCTTCGATTCTTTTGTACCTATCGTATATGGGCAATCGAAAGTCTTTTCTTATTACAAGAAAAATTTCAACATGGAAGAACTTTCCTACTCTCTCATCAGAGATGCACAGCAAGCGCAAGCAGGCAGAATTAATTTCATCAATCACACTGATGATGAACTGAAAATAGAACCGGGAATAGCTACCGACATTGCAGGGAAAGCTTCATTCGACGCTCTAAAAATGGCAGTCGATGACTTAAACAAAGGTCTTATCGACGCTTTAGTAACAGCTCCAGTAAATAAAAAAAGCATCCAATCCGAACAGTTTCATTTCTCGAGCCAAAAAAAATACATCAGTACATTCTATAAAGATAACACTCCACTAATGCTGATGGTTTCCAATAAGTTAAGAATAGGAAGTGTTACCAATCATGTCTCTTTAAAAGAAGTTCCTAACATCATAAGCAAAGATCTTATCTCTAATAAAATAGACGTTTTCATCAGGACTTTACAAGAAGATTTTGGCATCACGCATCCGCGCATTGCAGTAATGGGACTAAATCCTCATACTGGAGATAACGGTTTGTATGGCAAAGAAGAAATAGACATCATCATTCCTGCAATAAAAAATGCCAAGGAAAAAGAACAGTTGGTATTCGGACCTTTCTCTGCCGACGGCTTCTTCGGCTCGGCCGCTTGGGTAAAATATGACGGCATATTGTGCATGTACCACGACCAAGCCATGATACCTTTCAAGACATTAGCCGTTGAAGGCGGCGTCAACTTCACGGCAGGTCTGCCCGTCATCAGAACA
>JAZOCI010000038.1:0-34862 GCA_045596465.1 Bacteroidales bacterium
TCGACTTCACCATTCAAACGATTGCAATAGATCTTGTCACCTTTGCTAACTTTGAATTGTTGCCCTGCGATTTCTACAATTGCGTACATTCTTTAAATTTAAGTTGAAATTATTTTCTAATTTTTCGGACTGCAAAAGTACGATTTTTTTTCATACGAAAAACATAAGAGAAAAAATTAATTTTCTAAACTTTTGAACATTGAACCAAGAACTTTAAACTGCTCAAAAGCCTTGGTTCTAAAGTCAAAAGTTTTTTTCTATACACCTTATATTATAAAACATATTTTTCTTACCTTTGCGAAATTGTAAGGTCACGGCAAGGTCCAATCCTTACTGATTTATTTTGTGCACAATTTAATTATATACTATGATAGTATTCTTCGAAAACAAACAGCGTAATATCATCGCTTTAGAAAGCAATGAACGTCTAAATCCTGAAACAATTTCCAAATTAGTTTGGTTGTTAGGTGAAGCAAAACAAATTTTAACTCCTACCATCGAAGGTCATTTCTTCGGTCCTCGCAAGGAAATGATAACTCCATGGAGCACCAACGCAGTTGAAATCACCCAGAACATGGGCATCAACGGCATCACTCGCATCGAGGAGTTTATCCCCGTCACTGCCGACGACAACAGCTTCGACCCTATGCTTCAGGCAAAATATAACAACTTAGACCAAAATTTATTCTTCATCGACCGTAAGCCAGAACCTATCAAAAACATCGACGACATCGAGACTTATAACGTACAAGAAGGCTTGGCATTAAGCGAAGAAGAAATATCATATCTCAAAGGTATCAGCGAAAAGATAGGTCGTCCTCTCACCGATAGCGAAGTCTACGGTTTCGCACAGGTAAACTCAGAACACTGCCGTCATAAGATCTTCGGCGGCACCTTCGTCATCGACGGACAAGAGATGCCGACATCACTCTTCGCTCTCATCAAGAAGACATCAAAAGAAAATCCTAACAGATTAGTATCTGCATATAAAGACAATGTAGCTTTCATCTTAGGACCTAAGGTAGAACAATTCGCGCCTAAGACACAACATCAAGCTGACTTCTTCCAGATACAAGACATCGACACTGTCATCTCACTGAAAGCCGAGACACATAACTTCCCTACTACAGTAGAGCCTTTCAACGGTGCTGCTACTGGTGGCGGTGGCGAAATCAGAGACCGTCTCGCCGGTGGTAAAGGCAGTATTCCATTGGCTGGTACCGCTGTCTATATGACATCATATCCTCGCACCGAAGGCACTCGCGAATGGGAACAAGGCTTCGAGGAACGTAAGTGGTTATACCAAGATCCTGCCGACATCCTCATCAAGGCCTCTAACGGCGCTTCCGACTTCGGAAACAAATTCGGACAACCTTTAATTAATGGTAGTCTCCTCACCTTCGAACATCAAGAAGAGGGCAAAGAGTTCGGCTTCGATAAAGTCATCATGCTCGCCGGCGGTATCGGCTTCGCAAGAAAAGAAGACAGTCTCAAGGAAGACCCAGAACCAGGCGACCTCATCATAGTATTGGGAGGCGACAACTACCGCATCGGTATGGGTGGCGGCGCAGTATCAAGTGTCGATACAGGACAATACAGCAACGCCATAGAGCTTAACGCTGTTCAACGTGCTAACCCTGAGATGCAAAAACGCGTCGCTAATGTAGTGCGCGCCATGACAGAATGCGGCAACAATCCTATCCGCTCTATCCACGACCACGGCGCCGGCGGTCACCTCAACTGCCTCTCTGAACTCATCGACAAGAGCGGCGGTAAAATCAATGTCGACAAACTTCCTGTCGGTGACCCTACATTATCCGACAAAGAAATCATCGGCAACGAATCACAAGAGAGAATGGGTCTCTTGGTCAACAAAGAAAATACAGAGATAATCAAGCAAACAGCTCTCAGAGAACGCGCTCCTTATTTCTTAGTAGGTGAAGCTACTAACGACGAGCGCTTACGTTTCGTAAGAGAAAACGGAGAAAACGCCATCGACCTCACCTTGTCTGACTTCTTCGGAAGCACACCAAAAACAGTCTTACACGACAGCGACAAGCCTTATCATTTCAACGATATAGATTATAAGAAAGAACAATTCAACAAATATCTCGAACAAGTACTTCAACTTGAAGCCGTAGCTTGTAAAGATTGGTTGACAAATAAAGTAGACCGCTCTGTGACAGGACGCGTCGCCTTGCAACAATGCGCCGGTGAAGTCCAGCTTCCGCTCAACAACTTAGGCATCAGCGCATTGGATTATCAAGGCAAGAGAGGTATAGGAACAGCACTCGGTCATTCACCAGTGGCAGCTCTCGCCGACCCTGCTAAAGGCTCACGCCTCGCAGTAGCAGAATCGTTGACCAACGTCATTTGGGCTCCTATAGAAGAAAACCTCAAAGGTATTTCATTAAGCGCCAACTGGATGTGGCCTGCTAAAAACGAAGGCGAAAACGCACGTCTCTATAAAGCCGTCAAAGCTCTCAGCGACTTCTGCATCGAATTAGGCATCAACGTTCCTACAGGCAAAGACTCCTTGTCAATGACACAGAAATATCCTAACGGACAAAAAGTGATGTCACCTGGCACAGTCATAGTGACAGCTGTAGGCGAAGTCAGCGACATACGCAAGACAGTGAAACCTGTGGTAAGAAAAGACGCCGACAGCGAACTGATTTACGTTAACTTCTCAAAAGACGACTTCCAACTCGGAGGCAGCAGCTTGGCTCAGGTCTTAGATAAAATAGGCAACAACACACCTGACGTAAAAGATACAGCATATTTCAAAAATTGTTTCAACACAATTCAGAAGCTTATCGAAGAAGGTCTCATAGTGGCAGGTCACGACGTATCGGCAGGCGGTTTGATAACAACATTATTAGAAATGACATTCGCCAACAACGAAGGCGGTTTGAACATCGACCTCTCAGCTTTCAAAGGCAACGACCTCATCTCGGTAGCTTTCAGCGAACAACCAGCTGTCATTATCCAAATCAAAGACAATAAGGCAAAAGAAATACTTGCAAACAACAATATAGATTTCGTTGTCATAGGTAAGCCACAAGGCAAACGCGAAATCACATTGACAAAAGACAGTGAGACATACGACTTAGACATCAACGCATTACGCGACCTTTGGTATAAGAGTTCATATCTTTTAGACGTAAGACAAAGCGGCAAAGACAAAGCCGATGCTCGTTATGCAAATTATAAGGAACAAGTCTTACGTTATGACTTCGGTTCTGCTTTCACAGGCAAGGCTGCTGACCTCGGCATCGACATGCACAGAAGAGAGCCATCGGGTGTTAAGGCTGCCATCATCAGAGAGAAGGGCGTGAACGGCGACCGCGAAATGGCTTACGCCTTGTATCTCGCAGGCTTCGACGTAAAAGACGTTCACACCACTGATCTGACAAGCGGCAAGGAAGACCTCAGCGATGTCAATATGATAGTCTTCGTAGGCGGCTTCTCCAACTCCGATGTATTAGGTTCAGCTAAAGGCTGGGCAGGCGCATTGTTATACAACGACAAGGCACGTACCGCCATCGAGAACTTCTACGCTCGTAAAGACACCCTCAGCTTAGGCGTATGTAACGGATGTCAGCTCATGACGACATTGAAACTCGTATATCCAGAACACGAAGAACATCCTGTGATGTTACACAACGACTCACATAAATTTGAATCCAACTTCATCAATGTCGATATTAACGACAGCAACAGCATCATGTTGTCGTCATTGAAAGGTCGTCGTCTCGGTGTATGGATCGCTCACGGTGAAGGTAAGTTCAATTTCCCATACGAGAAGGAAAGATATAACATCGCGATGAGTTACAGTTATGGCGACTATCCTGCAAATCCTAACGGCAGCCCTTGGGACGTGGCAGCGATATGCTCCAACGACGGTCGTCATCTCGCTATGATGCCTCACCTTGAACGCGCCTTCTTACCATGGCAATGGGCTTATTATCCTGAAGACAGAAACAATGACGAGGTAACACCTTGGATTGAAGCTTTCAGAAACGCATTTAACTGGATTAAAAATAATAAGTAATGAATAAATCTATAAAATTAGGCATACAAGGAAGACCCGACGTCCCTCCAAGATTATTCGATCTTGTGCCGCGTTATATAGAAAAATACGGTTATAAAGACTGTCTCTTCGCAGGAAAAGTCGATCGTCAGTGGGTAAAATATGACGGACATAAATTTTATGAGATGACAAACTCCATAAGTCACGGACTTTTGAAGTTAGGCATCAAGAAAGGCGACCGCATCGCTTTGGTGGCTACCAACGCTCCTGAATGGAACATGATCGACTTCGCCATTCAACAGGTCGGAGCCATCTGCGTCCCGATTTATCCTACCGTCAGTCACGCCGACTACGAACATATCTTCAAACATTCTGAGACAAGTCTTGTCTTTATCACAAATAAGCACTTATATAATAAGGTGTCGGACATCATCGCTTCGACACCTTCTATAAAAGACACCTTCCTCATCAGACCATCAGAAGGACTGAAGTCGTTGCAAGAACTCATAGAGCTCGGCAATGAAAATAGAGATGAAGCAACGTTAGAAGCAAGAAAGGCAGAAGTAAAAAATGAAGACGTTGCGACAATCATCTACACTTCTGGTACGATGGGAACACCTAAGGGCGTGATGCTCACACATCGTAATATCTTGTCGGTGGTAGAATATCTATGTCCGCTCTACCCTATCAACGAGACTCACAACGCATTAAGCTATCTGCCTCTGTCACACATCTACGAAAGAGCCGTTCAATATTGTCACATATATTTAGGATGTACGACTTATTATGTCGACAATATCGGTGCTATCATCGACACTATGGCAGAGGTGAAGCCACAGCATTTCACTTCTGTGCCACGCCTCATCGAAAAGGTATATCACACCATAGTTCGTAAAGGTCATAAACTCAAAGGCTTCAAGAAGACTATTTTCTTCTGGGCTTTGAATTTGGCGGAACGTTATGATGAGACCAAGAAACATAACGGTTGGTTCTATCTGCAGAAATTGAAAATTGCCGACAAGCTCGTTTTCAAAGAATGGAGAAAGGTGTTCGGCGGAAATCTCGAGCTTATCATCTCTGGTGGCGCCGCTATACAGCCACGTCTTACTAAAATATTCACAGCAATAGGAATACAATTATCGGAAGGCTACGGCTTGACAGAGACATCACCTGTTATTGCATCTAACAGCTTGACATTAGGTAAGTTGAAATCGGGAACTGTGGGTGTCGTCATGGACAATCAGGAAGTGATGATAGCTGAGAACGGCGAGATTTTGGTCAAAGGACCTAATGTCATGCTCGGTTATTATAAAGACGAAGAGAAGACAAGAGAAGCCATTGACGAGAACGGCTACTTCCATACTGGCGACAAAGGTTGCTTCGACGAAGACGGTTTGCTCAAGATAACAGGACGTATCAAAGAGATTTTCAAGACCTCGATGGGGAAATATGTCAGTCCTGTGCTTATAGAAAACAAGATTAAAGAGTCGCCATTCATCGGTGAGATGTTGGTCATTGGCGAAGGTCAGAAGTTCGCGGCCGCGCTCATCTATCCTAACTTCGAACACTTGAAATCATGGTGTGGCGTCAAAAACATTCCTTATACTACTGACGAAGAAATGATTAAGAACAAAGATGTCATCATGCGCTTCCGTAAGGAAATTGACAAATACAACGCCACCTTAGGCGACTACGAACAAGTCAAGAAGTTCGAACTCATAGCCAAGGAATGGACTATCGAGTCAGGCGAGATGACAGCAAGTCTGAAGCCACGTCGTAGCAAGATCATGCAAAACTACGCCGACTTAGTGGAGAAGATTTATAAAGAATAATTTACAATGAACAATGAACGTCGTTAGTTGTTCATTAACCTAAACAGCATCTCACGATATAATTCCTTTTGAGTTGTATCTGAGGTGCTGTTATAGCCTTTAGCTTTAAGGTCGTATTCACGCAAAACCTCGATGCTTTTCATGCAATCGACCCACGAATAATTACGCGCAGCTTCTAAATAATCGTTAACAAAATAAGAATTAACACCGAGCATAGTCGCAACAGTGCTTTTGCTTTTATCTTTTGAGAAATGCAGTTTTAACAATTTTGTATAATAGCCATAAAGCACCGGTATTGTCATAAATATCGGATTATCATTAGGGTTATCGCCGAAATAATTAATGATGCGATTAGCTTTAAGATGATCTTTACAGCCAATGGCATTTTGCAATTCGAAGATGTTAAAATCTTTTGATATACCTACATTATATTCCACGTCGGCATCGTCGATACGTTTTGACGGAGGTAGAGCCACCATCAATTTCTCGAGTTCGTTTCTCACCTTATGAAGGTCATTACCGAGGAAATCGGCGAGCATCTGGGTGGCTTTTGGTGTGATATTATATTTCTTAGAAGCGAGATATTTTACAATCCAATCAGGTATATTACTGTCATACAACCTCTTAGACTCGAACAAAACACCTTTCTTATCGATATATTTCGCCAAAGCGCGACGCTTATCCAACTTCTTATATTTATAATTGATTACGAGAATTGTCGTTGCAGGAATCTTATCTAAATAATCGGCGAGGTTTTCTATATCTTTCACATTCTGAGCCTCTTTCACAATCACCACGAGATGATCGCCCATCATAGGAAAAGCTCGAGCCTGTGATATTATATCCTTTACTTCCACATCGCTACCATATAAAATCACCTGATTGAAAGAACGTTCCGCCTCATCTAAGATAATGTTTTCCAACTCATTACTAATAGTATCAATAAAAAAAGGTTCCTCTCCCATCAGGAAATATATCGGATGAAAAACCCTCTTTTTTATATCGGCCAAAATCTGTTCGTAAGTCATAAATATAATGTTTCTGCAAAGGTAAAAAATAAGTAAGAACTAAGGACTAAGAACATAGAACTTTGTTTAAAAAATGTATATTTGCAAAAAAAAATAACATGTCATTTTTAGTTGAACCATTAGTATTTGGACCTATCAGAAGTCGTAGGCTCGGGAAGTCGTTAGGAATAAATTTATTACCTGAAATTGGTAAAATTTGCTCATTTGATTGCATTTACTGCGAATGTGGATGGAATCCAGAAGAGAAGACGAACAGCGGCATACCTACGAAAGACATTTTCGAGCGAACTTTAGAGAAAAGATTACAGGAATTGAAAGGCACTGCCGACGAACCTGACAGCATCACATTTTCCGGCAACGGCGAGCCTACTTTAAACCCTGACTTCGTGGATATAATCGACATCACGATAAGACTCAGAGACTTATACATTCCAAATGCAAAGATAAGCGTGCTGACAAACGGCACGATGCTGCATAAAAAAGAAATCTTCAACGCGATTTCAAAAGTCGATAACAACATAATTAAAATCGACGGAGGCACTTACGAAACGATAAAAACCATCAACAAGCCCAATGTCGATTTCGATTTGCAAAAATATATTAACATACTTCAGGGATTCAAAGGCGAACTCGTTGTTCAGACATGTTTTCTGAGAGGCGAACATAAAGGCGTGAAAATAGACAACACAACCGAAGAAGAAATCGCGCTGTGGGTTGAACACATAAAAAACATTAAACCAAGAAAGACAATGATTTACGCTATCGACAGAGAGACTCCAGAGAAAAATTTGGAGAAAATAAGTCAGGAAGAATTGGAGAAAATCGCTGAACAATTACGACAATTAGGCTTTAATGTTGAATGTTATAGCAAATAAAAATGTTTGATTACGACATTAAAATATTGATGGCTTTTGCCATGACGTTCGACAGCAAAGGCGAGCAGTTCTATCAATGGCTCTTAAAAAACGGCTATCCGGAATTGGCAGCTCTCAGCGAAGCCATCAAAGGAAGCAAGCCAGCCTATAATTGGCTGACCGACAATAAATTCTATCATTTAGCAGCCTTCGATTCATTGCTCGACAACTCGAAAGACGCGAGATTTTGGTTAAAAAAATTTAACTATCAAACGCTTATCCATCTCGCCGACGCAATAAAAGAAGAACCCGACGCAATCTATTGGTTCAAAAAAAATGATATGGAAATATACATTTTCGTGGCACAAAAAATCAAAATTTATTTGGACGGAAAAACCTTCAATCCACATAAATTGAATTTTTAAAAAAAATCGTTGTTACAATAAAAAAAAACAGTAAATTTGCAATTCAATTAAAAGATTAAGTCATGGATAAAAAATTAACAATTATCAACATCGTTTTAGTACTTCTCGCAATATTGTTTGGTTACTTAGTATTCAACAGCATCAGACAACCTGTCGTTTTCTCAAACACTAAGACAGAACGCGAAATAAAAGTGGTTCAAAACCTTAAAGACATCAGAAGCACACAAGGTTTGTTTAAAGAAAATTATAACAGATACACAGCAAGTTTCGACACATTGATCGAATTCATCCGTACAGGTGAACTTCCTGTTGTCAACATTATTCCAGATCCAAACGACACAACATTTACCAAAACCATCAACGACACCGTTGGTTATATAAAAGTTTTAGATTCATTGTTCGGCAGCAGACCAAACTTCAACGTAGAATCTTTACGTTATATCCCATTCTCAGAACCACAGCAAGAGTTTGAAATTCAAGCAGGTTACATTACACGTGGTGGTATGAACGTTCCTGTGTTCGAAGTTAAGGCTCACTACAACACATACTTACAAGGCCTTGATCCTGTAAGAGTTAGAAACGAAGCTGCACAACGTGAAAACATCAATAAATATCCGGGCATGAAAGTCGGTTCTATGAATGAAGCTTCAACCGACGGTAACTGGGAAAATCTCTAAAATAATATGACTTCTTTCCTAAATCCATATATTCAGGAGTCTATTAACCTAAGCGATAAGAACAAAGACAATTATACATTGACCATCCAACTTTCCGTGGATGGTCTTTCTTTTGTCGTATTCGACAATGCCGAGCACAAGTTTGTAGCCCTGAAACATTATCATCATTCAGCAAAAAACATTGACATTCAAGATATTATAGCAGAACTTCAAAAAAAAGAATATTGGAAGTTAGAAGAGTTTAAAAATGTTAACATTCTCGTTGACAATAATCTCAACACATTAATTCCTAAGAATCTCTTTCGTGATGAAATGAAGGAAAATTATCTGTCATTGTTAAACATTAATAACAATTCAAATATAATGACAGATGAAATTCCAGAATGCGAGGCTGTCAATGTCTTTTCTTCCATAGAAAATCTTAATTTCACAAACGACAAAATCAAGATTTATCATTCATCTACAGTCTTGATTAAGAAGCTCATAAAAGAATTTTCTGATAGAAATGCCGAGACAAGAGCTTTCGTGAATGTTAAAAATAATTCGTATGAGTTAATAATCATTAACAACGACAAACTCATTTTCCACAATTATTTCAATTTCAAGACGAAAGAAGATTTCTTATACTTCATCTTGTTCACTTTCGATCAGCTTAACATTGATAATGAAAGCATTCCGTTATATTTCATGGGATTTATAGAAGATAAATCGCCAATTGTGGAATTATGCGCCCGTTATGTCAGAAACATAAGATTTTTTAACAGAGATAACGATTTAAATTACATAAACGATTTAAATTCAGTACCTTACTATTATTATTACACTTTATACAGTTTAATGTCATGCGAATAATAAGAGGAAAATATCAAAGACGACAAATCACTGCACCGAGCAATCTTCCAGTTCGTCCGACGACCGATATGGCAAAGGAAAGTCTGTTCAACATTTTGGAAAACCATGTTGATTTTGAAGATATTATAGCATTAGATCTTTTTGCCGGGACTGGCAACATCTCCTACGAATTAGTTTCGAGAGGCTGTCCGCGTGTCACTGCCGTCGATGAAAACAGCAACTGCATCAAGTTCATACGCGAGACCGCAACGAAATTAAATATGGAAGAACTGCTCGCGATACGCTCCGACGTGTTCCGTTTCATTCCGATGCACAAAATGAAATACGACTTGATTTTCGCAGATCCTCCGTACGATAGCCAACATTATGATTTATTGGTCAACTTAATCTTTGAACACAATCTGCTCAAAGAAGACGGAATGTTTGTCGTGGAACACAACAAATTCCTCGATTTCAAAGAACATCCTCGTTTCGTTGAACAACGCAGATATGGAAAAGTAAATTTCAGTTTCTTTAAATAAAAAATTAACATTTACAAAATATGAATACAAGATTATCTCTCTTAAGTTTATTGGCTTTATGCTTAATAACTTTTAACGTAAAAGCTCAAGATGCAGAGTCACAAGACTTTGAAGGAGCGAATTGTACAAGCATCATGGTTGGCAAAGACGCATCAACCGATGGTTCTGTCATGACATCACACACCTGCGACAGTTGGTACCGCACATGGGCACGCTGGGAGAAAGCGCAGGAACATGAAAAAGGCGCCATGCAGAAAATCTACAGAGGTAGCATGCACACACAAGATCCATACGACAACAAAGGATTGGAAGTAGCCGGCGAGATACCACAAGCAAGTTACACATATTCATATCTCAACACAGCATATCCATGCTTGAACGAAAAGCAATTAGCTATAGGAGAGACAACATTCTCAGGACCTGACACACTCGTCAATCCTGAAGGTATGTTTATGATTGAAGAGTTGGAACGTGTTGTGCTTCAACGTTGTGACAATGCAAGAGACGCCATAAAACTCATTGACGAACTTACAAAAGAATACGGCTACGGCGACGGTGGCGAATGTATCACGATAGCTGACCCTAACGAGGTTTGGTGCCTTGAAATTATGGGCGAAGGCAAGAAGAAAAAAGGCGCTATCTGGGCTGCACAAAGAGTTCCTGACGGCGAAGTCAGCGTTTCTGCTAACATTCCAAGAATCAAATATTTAAACAGAAACGACCCTAATAATTTCATGTGTTCCGACAACATCGAGAAAGTCGCGAAGAAACACGGATTATGGGACGGCAAGAGTGAGTTCGTATGGTATAAAGTCTTTGGCAACGACTATTCAAACGGCAAGAATTTCCGCGAGCGTGAATGGTTTATACTCAACAACTTAGCTCCATCATTAGGATTAAGCATGGACGATGAAGACCTTCCTTTCTCAGTGAAACCAGACGAGAAAGTCGATGTTAGAAAAGTCATGGAATTGTTGAGAAGCACCTACGAAGGAACAGAATTGGATATGACACGTAACATCAAGATGGTCAACAGAAAAGGCGACACTATCGTAAGTCCGCTTGCAAATCCATGGATGGGAAGCAACGACATCGCGACATACAACATGATAGCTCCGGGAACCGTCGAGTCACAAAGAACTGTGTCAGTATCATGGTGTTCCTATTCATTCGTCGCACAGCTGAGAAGTTGGATGCCAAACGAGATAGGCGGAATATTATGGTATGGCGTTGAAAATCCGGGACAAAGTCCAAGAATACCGATCTTCACAGGCTCAACACAATTACCAAGCGGATTCAACGAATGCGGTCACGGCAACTTCAACGAAGAGACAATCTTATGGCGTTATCGTAAAGCAAACAAATTAGCACAGATACAATGGGGTAGCACAAAGAAAACCATGATTGACAATGTGTTAAGATTTGAAGAAAAAGCCATGAAAGAAATTCCAGCATTGGAGAAAGAAGTCATGACATTATTAGAAGAAGGCAAGAAGGAAGAAGCCCAGAAGTTAATGAACAGATATACCGTTGATTTTGAAGCCGCTACTGCACAAACTTGGAAAGAGATGGAACACAGTTTCTGGGAAAGATTCTGGGTTAACTTCTAATCGTCCGCAAAATACTATCCACTAAATTACGCGAAATAACACGAAAAAAAATTAGTGTATTTTCTCGCAATTTAGTGGACAGTATTATTTCGTGTTATTTCGCGAAGTTTAGCGGACAAAAAAAAACGCCGACCGTTATTAGTCAGCGTTTTAGGGGTGGTACCAGCGGGATTCGAACCAGCGACACATGGATTTTCAGTCCATTGCTCTACCAACTGAGCTATGGTACCTCCGTTGATTTGCGAGTGCAAAGATACGACTTTTTTTTATAGTTCAAACAAAAAAAATTATTTTTTTTAAAAATAAATCATTTTAGGCTCATTATCAGTATATTTGCAAAAAAAATACAATGAATTTGACATTAACCATAGACATTGGAAACACGAGAGCGAAATATGCTGTATTTGATAGTGACAGCATTGTAGAATCTTCTGTTTTCAATCCATATAACAGTGATTTAAAAGAACTTATAAAAAAACATCCTGAGATAAAAAAGTGTATCATTTCATCTGTCGGGGGCAAGATTGAAAAATGTCGTGAACAGCTTCTCGGGATAGATACTGTGATACTTTCTGGCGAGACAAAGCTTCCTTTCAGCATAAATTACGACAAGAAACAAGTTGGGAGCGACAGATTAGTTGCTGTTGCAGCGGCGATGGCGGAGAAACCGAACCAAAACAATCTGGTAATAGACATAGGGACTTGCATCACATACGACATAATAACACGCGACAATGTTTATCATGGTGGGCCTATAAGTCCTGGTATCAACTTGAGATTCAAAGCAATGAACGATTACACAGAGAAACTACCACTTATTGATAGCAACCAGCTGTCAGTCGTCAGCCATCAGCACAAAAATATAATATGCAATTCCACAGAAGAGTGTTTGGCATCAGGTGTTATAAACGGTATTTTATACGAACTTGAAGGTTTTATCAAAAGATTTTCAAACATTTATGAAATGTTAAATGTTTTTATCATAGGTGGAGACAATATTTTCTTTGAAAATAAGTTAAAAAATTGCATATTTGCAGACTCAAATTTTACATTTAATGGCTTAAGATATATTCTTAATTATCAATGAAATATAAAAAAATAAAATATTTTCTATTAGGCTTAATCATCACTGTGATTAATGTAAATGTCGTTGCTCAATCAGATTTAAGCACGCCATATTCCAGATTTGGTTTAGGCGACATTCACACAGGTTCGCCGAGCACTATGCTAAAAGGAATGGGTGGCATTGCCAATGCGATGAGCGATCGCAATCTGTTAAATCCAAGTAACCCAGCATCTTACACAAGCATCGACTCCTTATCATTTCTTTTTGATGCAGGATTTTATTTCAAGACAGCTTCATTTTCCACAAACAAATTATCTGAAAACGGCTCCAACGCATCTTTCGATTACGCCAGCGTAGGTTTAAGTGCGACAAAAAGATGGAAACTCGGTCTCGGCATCATGCCTTACGCAAACAGAGAATATAACGTTATCACAGAGCATAATGATTTAGGCGCGTATAACGTTGCATTTCAAGGAGAAGGCGGTTTAAACAGAGTGTTTTTCGCTAACGGTGTCAAAATAACCAAAGACTTATCTGTCGGTGTGACAGCATCTTACATTTTCGGAACCTTATTCGACAACACTTCGATTTATTATCCAGATTCTACATATTTCCTCAACGGGAAACGTTCTATCGAGATGAGAGTCAACGACTTCAAATTCGATTACGGCGTGATATACAAATTACCAATCAACAAGTACGACATTTCTATTGGTGTGACATATTCGCAAGGAACAAAAATCGCGTCAAAGAGAGATATTTTCATAAGGAGCATGTTCAAAGGTTTTGAAAATCATGTAGAATCGCCAATTGACACATTGAAATATATCGAGAATGAAAATGTGAACATCAAGATACCGGGAGGTTTCGGAGTGGGTCTTAAATTCGACAACAAAAACGGCTTGATTGTCGGTGCCGATTTCAACTGGACTGGGTGGAAAGGTTTCACCATGAACGGTGTCAACGACTCGTTACAAAATTCGTGGAACGTAGCGATAGGTTGTTCTTATAAACCAGAAGCGACTTCAATATCAAAGTTTTACAAGAAAATAACATATCGTGCAGGTTTCCATTTCGACCAGACATATTATAATATTTACGGACATTCCATCAACAAATATGGCATAACATTTGGAGCAGGAATACCGGTTCCACGCTCGTTGACATCGTTCAACGTTGCTTTGGAATTCGGCACAATGGGCACGATAAAGAACGAGCTCGTCAAAGAAACATACTTCAACATATCAATAAGCATGTCCATCTTCGACAGATGGTTCGTCAAAAAGCGATATCAATAACAAATTCATAAAAAATAATTAAGATGAAAATCAGAAAATTTTTATTATTAAGCTTAACATTGTTCCTTGTAGGAAACGTCGCAACAAAAGCACAAGAAGATTGCGAAACAGATTATTCTTTGTATCGCGAATACATCAGCCACTGGAAGCAAGCAAAGTATAATCCACAAAACATTAACCAACAGATGATTACATCATGGAGAAATGTTTACAACAACTGTCCTTCTTTAAGACAAAACACATATCTTGACGGCGTAACAATCATGACATACGCTTTCATCAGACCGGAAAAAAACGCTGAATTGAAAGACAAATACGTTGATACACTCATCATGATTTACGACAAAAGAGCCGAGTATTTCCCAAACGGCAAAAACGGTTCACAGGTAGGCAACATCATGGGTCGTAAAGGTATCGACATCTTCACATGGGCACCACATCGTTACGAAGAAGCCTACAACGCTCTTAAGCAAGCTATTGATTTAGACGGAAATAATAGCAATGCAGCTTTCGTCAACACATATTTCACAACTGTCATCACAATGGTTAAGAACGGCAAGTTGGAAGAAAGCGCAATCTTAGATGAATACGACCGTCTTTCAGGTATCGTCGATCACAACATCAAAGTCAACACTGAGATGGCTAACGAAAAGGCACTCAACAGTTTCAATGAAGCAAAAGCCAACTTGGATCTTGCTGTTCAGCCATACGCAAACTGTGAAGATTTGGTTCGTATATACCAACCTAAATTCGATGCTAATCCAAACGACGTTGAATTGTTAACAAAAATCGCTCAGGTCTTGGAAAAGAGAAAATGCGACGACTCACAATTATATCTTGCTGTTGCAGTTAACTTACACAAGATCAATCCATCACCAGAATCAGCTTACTTGATTGGAAAGAAATATCTCGCTGAAAAAGATTACAACCAAGCAACAACATATTTGCTTCAATCAACAAAAAGTACAAACACAGACTGGGCACATCAATCATACATCTACCTTGCTCAAATCATGAACATGAACAAAAATTATGAACAAGGTCGCACTTATGCAAGAAAAGCTTACGAATTAGACAAGACAAACGGCGAGCCTTTCATCATCATCGGTCAGTTGTATGCAGCAAGCGCAAAAGACTGTGGTACAGGAGATTTCTATTCAAAGACAGCATTCTGGGCAGCAGTAGATCAATTTGAAAAAGCTAAATCTGTCGATCCTTCAATAGCAGGCAAAGCCAACGAACTCATCAACGCTTATGTCCATTATTTCCCAACAATAGAAAGCATTTTCTTCAACGGCTTCGAAGAAGGTCAAGAATTCACACTCGACAACTGCTGGATCAAAGAAACAACTAAAGTGAGAGCAGCTAAGACAGAATAAGTCGAAAGACAAATGGCTAAAGTCGAAAGATAAAAGCTAAAGTTTTGAAGAGATTTATAAAAATATTTTTAGGAATCAACATCATAGCCAATCTGGTTATGGTGTTGTTTTCTTGTGAAAACTCCTTAGACAAAGTCAAGGAATTCATTGACACTGACACCATTAACGGAGTTTTGGCATATAATGTCAATTTCACGAGAAGCGATTCCGGTTTTGTTCAAGCCAAATTGACAGCAGCCGTGATGCACAGCACGGAAGGCGACAGCGCGATATTGGAATTTCCCAAAGGCTTCGTCGCCTACATTTACGACAAAGACGGCGTTCCTTCTTCCAAAATAAGAGGCGATTACGGAATCAGATACGACAAGGAAGACTTGATGTTCGCGAGAGACAGCGTCGTGGTGGAAAACTTGGAAACCAAAGAAACCTTATTCACAGAAACATTATATTGGAACCAGAAAAGGAAAAAGATATACACGAACAACTTTGTCAAGATAACAAGTCCCGACAAAGTCATCTTCGGCGACAGCCTGATTGCCAACGAAGACTTCACGCAGAGAGTGATTCACGGCATGAGAGCGACACTCGAAATAGAAGATGAAGAATAACAACATTGAAAATGAGCGACTTATATATAGTAATATCTTCTTTGATGGCATCAGCCATGTTTTCAGGAATGGAAATCGCGTTCCTAAGTACCAACCGACTGCAATTGGAATTAGACCTGAAGAAAAACAACTTCTCGGCTAAAATCATCAACAAATTCTTCAAGAACCAATCGCAATTCATTGGTTGTCTTTTACTTTGTAACAACATCGCAAATGTAATATACGGTATCGCCATCGCGAGAATATTAGAACCTTTCATAACAAACATCTTGCCTGAAATATTGACAAACGACTTCGTCATATTGTTATGTCAAACGATATTATCCACTTTGATAGTCCTTATCACTGGTGAATTTCTTCCAAAAATCATCTTCGGCATAAATCCTAATAAAAGCATGAAAATCTTCGCATTACCAGCGATGTTACTTTTCATAATCCTCTACCCTATCATATTAATATTTATCGGCATTTCCGAATTAGTCATAAAATACATTTTCCGCGTCGACATTCCACATGAAGAATACAAGCTCAACACAGTGGATTTGAACGATTATCTCAAAGAATACGCGAATCCCGATGACGACAACGAAGACATACAACAAGGAATAGAATTATTTCAAAATGCGATAGAATTTCATACTGTCAAATTAAGAGAATGTATGGTGCCACGCACTGAGATTCAAGCCATTGACATAGAAAACACTATTGAAAATGTGAAAGCCGTTTTTGAAGAAACGAAACATTCCAAATTGCTTGTCTACGAAAACAACATAGACAACATTATCGGTTATATCCACATCAACGATGTTCTTACGAAAACGACGGATTTAAGATCCAAGATTCGTCCGATACAATTCTATCCTGAGACATATTCGGCGCAGGAACTCCTGAAGAAACTGTCGAAGAAACGCCAGAGCATCGCTGTTGTCGTTGACGAATTTGGCGGCACATCAGGAATCATAAGCATGGAAGATCTGATAGAAGAAATCTTCGGCGAGATAGAAGATGAATATGATACTGAAGACGTTGTAGAAAAAACCATCAACGAAGATGATTATATTTTCTCGGCGAGGTTAGAGATAGATTATCTTAACAAAAATTATAAATTCAATTTCCCTGAATCGGACGATTACGAAACGCTTGCAGGTTATATCATTCATTATCACGAAAGTATTCCTCAAACAGGTGAGGAAATCTCCATTGGAAATTATATCTTCAAGATAATCAAAGCAAGCGACACCAAGTTAGAAGAAGTGGAAATCAAGAATAATCAATAAGTTAGGACATATAAACGTAGTTTTATCGCGACGTTTTTTTTTTTTACAAAAATGTCGATTATATCGAATGGTTTTGTAAATTTGCAAACTTAATAAAGAACGTACAAAAAAGAATAAATAAATTAAAAATATCATAGAATTATGGCAGCAATTGGATCAATTAGAAAGCATTATGGATTGTTAGTAGCGATTGTAGGTATTGCTCTTTTGGCATTTGTTTTAGGTGACCTTTTCAAGAGCACTAACAGCAGACAGGCAACAAACGTAGCTGTTGTTGACGGTGAAAAAATCACTTATCAAGATTATAGCAATTTGGTCAATATGAATCTTGAAAATGTGAAAGCACAAAACGGCGGAACATTAAGCACAGAAGACAACTATTCAGTACACGCCAACACATTGGAACAGATGATCAGAGACATCATCATGAACAAAGAATACAGCGACCTCGGTCTCGTAGTCTCTGGCGATGAATTATATGACCAATTTTTAGGCGAGAACCCAAACCAATATGTAGTTCAGAGCTTTACAAATCCTGACGGAAGTTTAAACAGAGAACTTATCGACACTTACATCAGAGATTTCCAGACTCTCAACCCTGAGATGAAAGCAAATTGGCTCAACTTTGAACACGCCATTAAAGAAGACAGATTAAACACAAAATACGAAACTCTTCTGAAAAAAGGTTTCTATCTCCCTAACAAATTGGCAGAACGTCTCTATGCCGACAGAAACGACAAGACTTCAGCTGAAGTTTACGCGGTTCGTTACAACACAATAGCCGACTCTGCTGTCGTTGTTAACGATGCCGATAGTAAAGCATTCTATAACAACAACAAAAACAAATATCAGACAGAGGCTACACGTAGTATCGACTATATCGTTTTCGAAATCGCACCTTCACAAGCTGACGTAGACTATTCAAGGAAATATGTCAACGACCTTAAGAAAGATTTCACAGAAATCGAAAACGCAGCTAACTTCGTAAGTGCCAACTCTGACCTTCCATACGACAGCGCATGGAAATCAAGAAAAGACGTTCCTGCTGAATTAGAACAAGTTATCTTCGACCAAAACAATGGCGTAGGTTTCGTTTACGGACCATACGAAAATGAAGGTTACTACAACATCGCAAAGATCATTGAGATGGAAAACCGCTCAGACTCATTGATGGCATCACATATTTTAGTAGGTTACGCTAACGCGTTACGTAGTACAGCAACACGTACTAAAGAAGAAGCTAAAGTTTTGGCAGACAGCATCTTGAATGTTGTAAAGAAAGACGGTTCAAAATTGGAAGCTCTCGCTAAAGACCTTTCAGACGACCCAAGCGCACAGACAAACAGTGGCGACCTCGGTTGGTTCACAGACGGCATGATGGTTTACACTTTCAATGAATTCGTTCAAGACAATGAAGTAGGTACAATCGGTATGGTTGAAACTCCATTCGGTTATCATATCATCAAAGTTACAGACCGTAACGAAGCTGCTCCAAAAGCACGCTTAGCTGTCGTAGCTCACGAAATAGCTCCAAGCACAGCAACATATCAAAACATCTTCTCAGAAGCAAACAGATTCGTTACAGAAAACACAACAGCTGAAGCATTCAACAATGCCGTTGAGGAACAAGGTCTTAACAAACGTACTTATCCTTCTTTGAGAAAGAACACCAACTACATCACAGGTCTCAGCAACCCACGTCAGATAGTTCGTTGGGCATTCGATGAAAACACAAAAGTTGGCGACATGTCATCAATCTTCGACTTAGACGATATGTATGTTATCGCAGTTCTCACAAAATCTGTAGATGAAGGCTTGACTCCATACGAAGACATCGCAGAACGTTATCAATTTGTTATCAAGAAAGAAAAGAAAGGTGCCATGTTAGCAGAACAAGCTAAAGCATACGGAACTGACTATCAAAAGATGATCGACGCTTTGAATGGAGAGAAGACAACTGTCGACAATGTGACATTCGAAGGTCGTGGTTTCGGTAACTTCGGCGTTGAAGACAAAGTCATCGGCACAGTGATGGGTATGAAAGAAGGCGAAACATCAGAACCTATCGTAGGTGGCAACGGTCTCTTCGTAGTTAAAGTAACTAAAGAAACTCCAGCTGCTGCAACAACAGACTACAGCAACATCGTAAGAGAACAACGCACAAGATTCAACAATCAGATTCTTAACAACTCAGCTTATTCAGCTTTAAAAGACAACGTTAAGATTGAAGATAACAGCATCTTGTTCTATTGATAATATAATAAGGTATAAAACAAAAAATCCGGTTCAGAAATGAATCGGATTTTTTTTATGCGATAAAGAGAAGAGATGCTTCAATTACCATATCTTTTAAAGACTGAGGATTTGAAAATTTGAAAAGTTCTCAGATTTTCAGATTTTCAACTAAACAAGGTCTCCCCTTTTCTATAGGCTTGTTCCCATTTCCATGCTGAGGCGGTCATCTCATCTAAGCAACGTTCTGCTTTCCAACCTAATTCCTCGTTGGAGAATGCAGGGTCTGCCCAGACTTTTTCAATGTCACCGGCTCTTCTGCCAACGATTTCGTAATTCAATTTAAGACCAGAAACCTTTTCAAAAGAGTTAATGACATCTAAGACAGAATAACCTGTCCCTGTTCCGAGGTTGAATATCTCGAACGATTTTTTCATCTTATTTTCAATCATTCTCTCGACCGCAACGACGTGAGCCTGAGCTAAATCCATGATATGGATATAATCGCGAATTGGAGTTCCGTCGTGAGTAGGATAATCGCTGCCAAAGACTTTAAGGCATTCTCTTATCCCGTAAGCCGTCTGTGTGATGTAGGGCATAAGGTTGTTAGGCACGCCGAGGGGCAACTCGCCAATCATAGCGCTGTCGTGAGCTCCAACAGGATTGAAATATCTTAGAGCTATGGCGTTCAAGCTTTTATATGCGGAAATAGATTCAGAGATGATTTCCTCTGCAATCTGTTTTGTGTTACCGTAAGGACTCTCGGCTTTCTTGATAGGAGCCTTTTCCGACACCGGAAGATGCTCGGCATCAGGCTGTCCATAGACAGTACATGAAGACGAAAACACCAAATTAGGCACATCATATTTCTTCATACACTCGAGGATATTCATCAAAGAGTCTAAGTTATTGCGATAATATTTTATAGGCTGTTCCACCGACTCGCCCACTGCCTTATGAGCCGCGAAATGAATGATGCCTTTGATGTCGCGATGACGTGAGAAGAAGTCGTCGGTAAGACTTTGATTAGCGAGGTCGAACGACTCGAATTCAGGACGGATGCCTGAAATTTTCTCTATAGCATCTAAAGCCTGAATGCGTGAGTTGAACAAAGCATCGACGATAATTACCTCGTAGCCTTTTTTCTGTAATTCTATAACGGTATGTGAACCGATATAACCTGTGCCTCCTGTGACTAATATTTTCATCTTAATTTATTTTAACCAATAAAATCCAAAATTGTCGTTGTTACGTAATTCAGTTGTTCATCGGTGAATTCGGTATGCATTGGAAGAGCGATAACATTTTCACAGAGATATTCGCTCACCGGGAAATCACCTTTTTTATAACGCGGATCCTGATAAGCCTTTTGTTCGTGCAAAGGAACAGGATAATATATTGCGCAGGCAATGCCTTTTGATTGCAGATACTGCATAAGAGCATCTCTATCTACTCCGTTGAGAACCATCACATATTGATGATAGACGTGAGTTGTGAAGTCAGATTTCTTTGGAGTTATGATTTTATCTGTGACAGAAAATGCTTTGTCGTAGTAAGCGGCTGCATATTGACGAGCTGTTATATATTCGTCTAAGTGTTTCAATTTTATATCCAAGACAGCAGCCTGAATAGAATCTAAGCGAGAGTTTACGCCGACATAATCGTGATAGTAACGCACTTTCATTCCGTGATTTACGACGACACGAATCTGTTCTGCGAGTTTATCGTCGTTAGTGAAGAGAGCTCCTCCGTCGCCGAAGCAGCCGAGATTTTTTGATGGGAAGAAAGAGGTGCAGCCTATAGTTCCGATGGTACCCGACTTTTTCACTGTGCCGTCGCTAAACGTATAGTCGGCTCCGATAGCCTGAGCGTTATCTTCCACCACATAAAGGTTATGGCGACGAGCGATGTCCATGATAGCCTCCATGTTGGCGCATTGACCGAAGATATGAACTGGCACGATAGCTTTAGTCTTTGAAGTGATGGCGCGTTCTATAGCCTCAGGATCAATATTATAAGAATCCTTTTCAATATCGACGAGGACAGGTTTCAGACGAAGAAGCGCGATGACTTCCGCCGTAGCGATGAAAGTGAAAGTCGTTGTGATGACCTCATCGCCAGGTTCTAAGTTAAGAGCCATCATTGCCACCTGAAGAGCGTCGGTGCCGTTAGCACAAGGAATGACGTGTTTTACGTCGAGATATTTCTGAAGATTTTCTTGAAATCTTTTAACATGCGGGCCATTGATGAATGCAGCCGTCGACAATATTTCCTGAATAGCAGAATCCACTTCCAGCTTTATCTTATTATATTGACCTACAAGGTCTACCATTGGAATATTTTGCATAACTATCGTTTTTGCAAAGATAAGAAAAGTCTACAGTCTACAGTCTACAGTCTAATGTTTTTTTTGCATATCTTTAAAAAAATATGTATCAAAGAAGAATTATTAACTATCAAAAATTACTTAAAAACTTTTTTCTAAAACTCTTGCGTAATTCAAAAAAATGTCGTTAATTTGCACCTCAATTTTTAGGAGAAGAATTTAACAATAAAATACTAAGAGTCATGTCAAAAATTTGTCAAATCACAGGTAAAAAAGTCATTACCGGTAATAACGTTTCTCACTCAAACAGAAAGACAAAAAGAACTTTCAAACCAAACTTGCAAATCAAACGTTTCTACGTTCCAGAATGGGATGAATGGGTAGTTTTGAAAGTTTCAGCAGCCGGTTTACGTACAATTGACAAGAAAGGTATCTACCAAGCTATCATGGATGCTTCAATGGAAGGTCATTTGAATCGTTGGTAATATATCTAACACAACGTTATAAAAAAGAGTCGTCACAATTTAGACGACTTTTTTTTTAGAAATTCTTGAATAATATTTCAAGAATAATCGAGTTATACAATAAACTTTTTTGATGAGACTTAGATATACATTATTAATATTGATGATGTTTCCTATTTTGCTCTTAGGGCAAGAGAAGGACAGTTATATCTACGGAAAGATCACCGATAATAATGGCAACGCCTTAGAACTCGTGAACGTAGCGGTTTTAGGCACATCGTATGGTGTCTCATCAAACTCTCGCGGACAGTACGAGTTACATCTTCCTGCCGACACTCTTTTAGACGTAGTTTATTCTTTTGTCGGTTATCAACAGATAACCAAAGAAATCAAATTAAAATCAGGCGAGCATCGTAAGATTGACGTCAGTTTGACTTCAACATCGACGACCTTATCCGACGTCGTCGTCTCCGACAAACAAATCAATTCAGCCACCATCACGCGCCTTGACGCACGCGAGATCGCGATGATACCGAGCAGTTCTGCTGGTGGAGTTGAAGACCTCGTCAAGACTTTACCTGGTGTCTCTTCCACCAATGAGTTAAGCTCGCAGTATAATGTACGTGGTGGCAACTTCGACGAGAACCTCATCTATATCAACGGAGTAGAGATTTACAAGCCATTCCTCGTAGGCTCAGGACAACAAGAAGGCATGAGTATCATCAACCCGCGTCTCGTCTCCAACATCGACTTCTCTGCCGGCGGTTTCTCCGCAGAATACGGCGACAAGCTATCGTCGGCACTCGACATAACATATAAAAAGCCTGTCGTTCCAGCAGCTTCATTATCACTAAGTTTCCTCGGCGCAGAAGCACATGCCGAAGGAGCCATGTTTAGAAACAAACTCTCCTATCTCATCGGAGCGCGTTACAAGAACAACAAATATATCCTCGGCAACATGGAGACCAAAGGCGTCTATCAGCCTAACTTCACCGACATCCAAGGCATCTTGTCATACAACATATCTCCTCGCTTAGAAGCCTCCGCCTTCGGTTATTACTCAAAAAACAGCTACCTCATGGTACCAGAATCACGCGAGACAGACTTCGGCAACATACAAGTCGCTCACCGCATCAAGATATATTTCGACGGAAAAGAATCAAGTAACTACAACACAGGACTCGGAGCCTTCACACTCAACTTCAGTCCTAACGAAGACCTCAACCTCAAGCTCATCGCCTCGACTTATTCCGCCATGGAATCGGAAAATTACGACATACAAGGTCAATATTGGATAGGACAGCTTGAGACAAATCCTGGCAACGAGCAAAGCGGCAACGTCATCTCCAATCAAGGCGTCGGAACTTATATCGAACACGCACGCAACGACTTCTACTCGCAAGTCTTCAACATCGACCATAAGGGAGCCTACAAGAACGACCTGCTCACTCTCAAATGGGGCGCACGTTATCAACACCAACATTTCGACGACTTCATCAACGAGTGGGAGATGATAGACTCGGCAGGCTTCAGCTTGCCTCACCCGGCAGATTCTATCGGCAGCCCTAATCCTCCTCACCCGCTCTTCGACATAAGACATATCTCTAAAGGTCATAACATTTTAAATATAAATAACATAGACGGCTTCATCAATAGCGAATGGTCATTCAACACCAACAACGACGACATCATGACATTTTCGTTGGGATTACGCGCCAACTATTGGGGATACAATAACGAAGTCAACATCAGTCCTCGTGCGGGCTTCGCCATCAAGCCAAGTTGGAACCGCGACATGCTCTTCCGTTTGTCGGGAGGCATTTACGTTCAGCCTCCGTTCTACCGCGAGTTGCGTATGTTCGACGGCAGCTTAGTGAAACCGGAAGACGCCAGCACGCAAAAATCATATCAGGTTGTTTTCACTCACGAATATAACTTCGAGGCTTGGGAAAGACCGTTCCTTCTCACAACCGAAATATATTATAAATATCTGAAAGACATCATTCCTTACGAAGTGGACAATATCAGGATCAAATATTTTGCCGACCAGAAAGCCACGGGCTACGCCACCGGAATGGACGTGCGTATCAACGGAGAATTTGTGAAAGGAATAGAAAGTTGGGCAAGTCTTTCGTTCATGAAATCGGAAGAGAACATCAAATATTATCTGTCTGCCAACGGAACGATATTATCGCAAACTGACGTCAACAACGGAGCTGATTTTGTGTGCGATACAATAATAAAAGGTATTCCGCGCCCTTCCGATCAGAAAGTCAATTTCTCGCTTTTCTTCCAAGATTATATTCCTTACATACCTTCGTTTAAAGTAAATTTGAAGCTTGTCTTTGGAACAGGAATGCCGTTCGGCGCACCATATAGCGAGCGTTACAAACAAACATTGAGAATGTCGCCTTACAGAAGAGTCGATATTGGATTCAGCAAACAGCTCATTGGCGAGAACTCGAGCTTTAAAAAAGGCAACCCATTAGCTTTTATCAAAAACTGCTGGCTTAGCCTCGAGATATTCAACCTTTTAGGAATCAGCAACGTGAGTTCCTATATGTGGGTCACCGACATCTACAACATCCAATACGCGGTACCTAATTATCTAACTCCGCGACAAATCAATCTTAAACTTGTCGCAGAGTTCTAATTAAAGGAATTTAAATTTACTTATTTCACGAATTTCAAGCTGTATATGACGCTCTCCTGTTGTCGCAGCAAGTCTCTTTTGTCTTTGTTAGGATAATAAACCCAACCTTCGACGGTGACAATTTTTGTACTTTCCGGATTTACAACGGAATACGACACAAAAGGACCTGCCATGAAATCGCCGACCACGTTCCATAAGCCGCGAGCCTCTACAGCGTAGCCCGCAGGGAAATCAGGCAAAATCTTAAAGACCGGCTTCACAAATTCCTTATCGGTCGTCATATAAGAACCATCAATAGGACCTGGGATGTATTTCTGCACTATAGAATCTCTTACATTAATAATATGGTCAGGATTCAAGTCGGCTGTGTCTTTATAAGGTAATTCATAAACGAGGAACGCCATGCTCATATCGTTGGTCTCCTTACGAATCCACATGAAATCATCTTTGTCGACGCCGATGAAATAACCTTCGGGAATATTCATAGTGACGCCAAATCTTTCTTTTAACTTATTGACAATCTTATGGTCTGTAGTAGGACGGAAGAATTCCAAGAAGCGAGTTCTTTCATTTTGGTCGAAGATAAGTTTGAGACCTTCCTTCTGTGAGTTGAAAGTCCTGACCCAAGACTCAGGCGACGAAGCCGTTATTCTCATCACGAACTGAGGTTCCGCCTTCCAGTTTCTCTGTGTCTCGACCAAAGGATTCTTTATGTCTTTGTCAATCTTTGCGATGATGAGGTTTCTATGTTTGCTGAACATGTCGTTAAGAGCGTCGATGTTGATATGTGCGACTCTAAAATTTTTCTCCGACTGAGGAAGTCCATATTGTTCCTGTTCAAAAAATTCGCGCACCGCCTCGCCCATTTGACCTTTCCACTGCTCATCGTTTTGAGTCACAAGCAAAATCTCCGACGTTCCACCAACGGAACGAGCATTTTTAATCTCATTAGTTCCCCTATCGCATGACACCAACAATGTCAATAAAATCAGTATCACAGCTAATAAATTCAATCTCTTCATAATTATAATAGTTTAATTGTCTAATTCATAATTCATAATGCATAATGCATAATTCTTCATTGTTAATTGTTAATTGTTAATTAATCTTAAGTTTCTGTCCTATTTTCAGAATTGCCTTCGAGTTTAAACCATTGAGTTTTCTAATCTGTTCGACGCTGACGCCATATTTTTTAGAAATATCCCAGAGATTATCTCCCGACTTCACGGTATGCACTATTGCCCCGCTGCTCGCCGCACTTGAATTGCCGTCGGCCTTGCTTATTCTCAGTTTCTGTCCCACTTTCAAAACTGCTTTACTATCCAAGTCATTAAGTTTCCGAATTTGTTCCACTGTGATGCCGTCGAATTTCTTTGCAATATCCCAAAGGTTATCACCCGATTTCACCGTATAAATGACATAGCCTCCGCTTGTCGTTGTAGCCACTTTCTGGACCTTCTCTTCTGCCGGAGGATAAACTTTCAGTTTCTGACCGACTTTTAAAGTTGTGTTTTTCAAGTTATTCCATTCCTTAAGGTCGGTCACTGAGCATTTATATTTCTTGGCGATGACGCTGAGGTTCTCTCCCGATTTCACAGTGTGGATACTTTGTTCGGTAGAACGCATCACAGGCTTACTGCTACCCACTTGAGCCATAGGAGCGCCTGAGCTATAGACAATCAGTTTCTGTCCTGGATGTATCATAGTGCTTTTCAAGTTATTCCAAGTCTTGAGCTGATTAACGCTAACGCGATATTTCTTCGCGATGCCACCCAAGTTCTCACCGCTCTTCACAATATGGACGCTTCTGTCGCTCACCTTCTTCATCTCCTCTTCAAGTTTCTCTCTGTCAATGCCTTTCTTTGTTTTAAAAGCATAAAGTTCCTTCTCATTATCGATGAAGTCTGCTATATATTTCTCAGGGAGACGCAACGACATAGGATTTTTCTCGTTTGCTGGAATTATGTTCGCCTTATATTGAGGATTAAAGAACTTTATATCTTCCATCGGGATATTCAGCATCTCATTAAGTTGGTCAAAATGAAGAGGTTGACTCACCGTAACACTATCTACGCCATCAGCCATTATTCCAGGGTCGGTAGGATAAAGATTATGTTCTTGCGAATAAGACATCACGTAGTTGACTGCGATGAAAGCAGGCACGTAGCCACGCGTCTCTTTAGGAAGGAAAGGCCATATAGCCCAATAGTTTTTCAATCCGCCGGCGCGACGAATCGCCTTGTTGACATTGCCCGCACCAGAGTTATAGGCAGCCAATACCAAGAACCAGTCGCCGTAAGAATTATACAAATCGAGCATATGTTGACAAGCAGCCTCCGTCGATTTTATAGGGTCAAAACGGTCGTCAACCAAAGATGTCACGTTGAGTTTATACACCTTACCTGTTCCGTACATAAACTGCCACAGACCTTTAGCTCCGGCATGAGAACCTGCTCTCGGATTCAGAGCCGACTCAACAACAGCCAAATATTTCAACTCCAAAGGCATGTTATATTTGTCCAAAGCCTCCTCAAACATCGGGAAATAAATATCGGCAAGACCCAAAATCCTGCAAGTGTGTTCTCTCTTCCTGACAGCATAAACGTCGATAAAACTCTTCACATGTTTATTGTAAACCAACTCGATAGTCGTCTGTTCTCTCAACTTGTCGATACGTTCCGCATAGACGCTGTCGGGAAAAGAAGGAACATAATCAGCGGGATAATTATATATGTTCCCCGACTTCGAAGTCGAAGCTGTTTTATCTTTCTCGAAATACGGAATATCTTCTAAATCTTCTATCATATCCATCATCGCATCAGACTCTTCCACAATAGCTTCGCCGGAATTTTCCCTGTCGATACGTTCTTGCAATGCCATCTCCAAACTGTCAGATTTAGCGAAATCGGCACTGTCGTTTGTCACGACTTCAATATTCGTCTCTTCATAATCAGAAAAATCATCAACAATTATTTCCGTATTTTCATCATCTACAGCGACATCATTTTCATCGGCGATTTCCACATTTTGAGACATATTTTCTTTCTGCGCGACTTCTTCACTTTCCTTCTTAAATATCGACGAAGTGTATTTATCGATAACGCCACATGAAGTCATTGATAATAAAACAAATAACAATGATGTTAATAAAAATTTACAAGTAATTTTTTTCATTTATGGAAATAAAAGTTTAATGATAAATAATGCTTACAAAGATAACGAATAATTGAAAAAAAATGATATTTTTGTAAGACAAAATTTATAAAAAAATGAAGAAGGCATTTACTTTTATAAGATTGATTTTATGTTTGATATTGTCATTTGGATTTAATGCGCGAGCGCAAGAAAGAGAGTTTCCAGAATGGCGTAAGTTGAAGTATCTCTCTGAGGAAGAGATGAATAAGAGCATCGTGACGCGTGATTTTGCTGAGACGGAGCCTCCTACTGGCGAGGTGAGATTTCCTGGAGAATACGAGCCGATGCAGGCGGTCATGATCGTCTATCCTTTGGGTATTCCGATGGAGTTAGTGAGAGAGATGGCGGAAGACTGCAAGGTAATAACCGTGACTTCGACATATCAATTAGAAGCGGCAAAGATTGATTATCAATCACATGGTGTCAACATGGACAATTGTGAGTTTTTAGAAGCCAGAACAGATTCTTATTGGATTCGTGACTTTGGACCTTGGTATATTTTTGAGGACAAGAAGCCGGCTATCGTCGATAACATCTACAACCGTCCGCGTCCAAACGACGACGTCCTTCCAAGTCATTTTGCAAAATATTGGGACATTCCCATATACGGAATGAAGGTCGTTCATACTGGAGGCAACATGATGCAAGATGGCTTCGGCGTTGGAGTTTCCGACGATATTGTCATAAAAGAAAGTGTGGCTCAAGGTATTACTGAGGAGCAAGTCTATGAGAGAATGAAAGATTATCTTGGCATAGACCCTTATCATGTCACCATCGACCCACAAGGGCAATATATCGCACACGTCGATTGTTGGGGAAAATTTCTTGCTCCCGACAAGATACTCTTGGCTCGCGTGTCGGAAGACCATACGCAATACGACAAATACGAAGAAGTGGCAGATTATTTCAAGACGACAAACTGTAGCTGGGGCTATCCTTATAAGGTATATCGCGTCGACCTTCCTGGAGGCAACGCAATCTGCCCTTACACCAACAGTTTGATACTTAACAAGAAAGTCCTTGTCCCTATGGGAAGCAATACCGAATATAACGAGAATGCGCTTCAAGTTTATCGCGACGCCATGCCTGGTTACGAGATCATAGGCATCGCTGACGTAGCTGCCAACGACTGGAGTTGGGACGGCTGGCTCAACACCGACGCGCTTCACTGTCGCACACGTGGTGTCATGGACTTTGACATGCTCTACATCGACCATCGCGAGGTGCTTTTCGGAGAGCAAAAATGGCAAGACTCGCTCGCAATCGTCAGTAAGATAATAGCTTATAGCGGAACAGAACTTAAACAAGATTCATTATTAGTATATTACAGCATTGACGGAGGAGAATATCAAACAGTTGCGATGACATCGACAGATAACGAAGACGAATACGTGGCTTATATCAAAGGCTATGAAGCCGGCTCTGAGGTGAAATATTATGTCTATGCTGCCGACGAATCAGGAAGAAACCGTCAGCAGCCAGTCTTCGGAGAACTCGACCCGCACTCGTTCAGCATCGGCGGACTCAGTCTTGACGAAAACGAAATGCTTTCTGTCGATATATACCCGAATCCTACGAAAAACGTACTTCATATAGAAAGCATTGATAACGCAAATGTTACGATATACAATTCCGTAGGACAGCAAATCTTATTCGCGGGAAATAAAAAAGAAATTAACGTTTCTATGTTGAACGACGGACTTTATTTCGTAAGGATCACCGACGAAAAAGGGAAACATCATATCAAGAAAATGGTTAAAGATTAATTGACATCATATTAAGACGTGTCAATGTGCGTTTTTTTCATCGGCATAATATATCACATCTATATAACCTCAAATTTCGCAAATTCTCGATGACTTGGCAACTCAAAAAAAAACTGTAGGCTGTAGACCTTAGACTGTAGACTTTTTATTATCTTTGCAAGATTGTACAAAACAAACTATATATATTACTTTATTATAATATGAACGAAGGCAATAATAAAAATACCAATAACAAAAAAGCGTATAGGAAGAAGTTTAATCCGAAGAAGAAATGGCATAATAATAACGGCAATAATCAGAATGAAAACATTGATATTCAAGAAGAAATTGAGATAACTGAAGAAAATGAAGTCATAAATGAAGAACTTCAAGCTGAAGTTTCAGACACAGTTTTGGAAGAAGAATCTCAGGTTGAGGAAGATGTTGTTGTTAAAGACGAGCCATCTCCGATAGTGCCGAAATTTATTGAAAACCTCGAAGACGAAGAGAAAGAAGACTTCAGCAAACAAAACGACAACGACGACTATTTCATAAAGATTGATTGGCCATTGCACGATTCTATGAAGAAGGAACTCACGCCTGATTTTCATAGAGGTTGCCGTATCAAAGCTGAAAACTATAATGTCGGAAGCAACGTCTTACGTCACAATCAATGTAAGTTAGACAGTTTCAACTGGTTGAAAGACTATCACGAAGTACCGTATGAAGGAGAATTGTTGGTGGCAGAAGTTCGTTTCAAAAACGACAGAAAAGATTTCTACAGCTATCCATCAGAATTAGAACTTATTGAAGGAGAACTCGTTGCTGTGGAGACTGCCATCGGTCACGACATTGGAATCGTGTGTATGGTAGGTAGTTTGGTCGACAAGCAAAGAAAACGCAAGGGTAGCACATGTGCTGTCAGCGAGTTGAAAAAAATCTATCGCAGAGCTCGCATCACCGATGTCGAGAAGTTCTTGGAGTCGACGAGATTAGAAGAACGCACTTTATATCGCAGTCGCGAGATAGCATTGAACCTCAAACTCGACATGAAACTCAACGACATAGAATATCAAGGAGATAAGACAAAAGCCATATTCTATTACACCGCCGACGGACGCGTCGATTTCAGAGAGCTCATCAAGAAATTGGCAGAAGAATTTCATATCAGAGTGGAGATGCGCCAGATAGGATTCCGTCAGGAGTCGGCAAAACTCGGTGGTATCGGTTCTTGCGGACGTGAATTATGTTGTAGCTCGTGGATAACTAATTTCCAATCAGTTACGACAAACGTAGCAAGAATACAGCAACTCTCCCCCAACCCGCAGAAACTCGCAGGACAATGCGGAAAACTCAAATGCTGTCTCAACTACGAATACGACACCTACGTCGATGCCTTAAAGTCGTTCCCCGACACTCATATCGTTCTAAGAACGAAAAAAGGCGACGCATCTTACAGTAAGACAGACGTTTTCAAAGGTTTGATGTGGTATTCTTACGTCTTCGACAGAAACAACATGATGGCGATACCGGCAGAAAAAGTCAAGGAAATCATCAGCATGAACAACAAAGGCAAGATGCCGGAACAGCTTGAAGATTACGCATTTATCAAAGAACAACGTAACACCGAATACGGCGAAGAAGGTCAGAATGTGGATTTGAGCAAACTTGAATAGAGATGATCAAGACATTAAAAAAAATAGCATTTATATCATTGATTAGCATGTTTTTATCATGTGGCAACAACAATGTCATCTTCGATGAAAGCGTGATAATTCCAAATTCGTCGTGGGACAATCAAGAGCTTCCTTATTTCGATGTTAACATAGAAGATACAGTCTCAGTTTACAACTTCTATTTCAATATCAGGCACTTAGAAAATTATAGATATAGCAATTTCTATATGTTTCTGCACACCACATTCCCTAACGGAAACCAGACGCACGACACCATCGAACTGATTTTATCTTATCCTGACGGTCGTTGGATAGGAGACGGAAGCGGAAGCATGAGAAGTAACGAAATACTGTTAAACAACAACTTACGTTTTCCAATAAAAGGCAATTATCATTTTGAGATAGAGCAAGCCATGCGCGAGCCAATCCTCAACGGCGTCACCGATGTTGGATTGAAGTTTGAAATAATTAGGAATGAGGAGTGAGGAATTAGGAATTATTGTAGGGACGTGGTATACCGCGTCATGACGATACAAAAAATTAAAGAATAATGTCAGAGAATAATAATAAAAAGAAAACCAATAAGGCAAAAAAAGCAGACAACGCCAAGCGAGGAGTTCGCTGGTATTTGGTGACACTTTGGTCGTTGTTCATCATCGGCGTGACATGCGGATTCGGATTGTTTTACGGCATCAACCACGAGTGGTTTGGCGACATGCCAACTTTCGAAGAGTTAGAAAACCCGACGACGAATCTTGCTACAGAGATAATATCAGCCGACGGCAAAATCCTTGGAACTTATTATATCGAAAACAGATCTAACGTCAGTTATAGTGAGTTATCACCTTATTTAGTACAAGCCTTGCTTGCCATCGAAGACATCAGGTTCTACGAACACTCCGGCATCGACCAAAGAGCCTTGTTACGTGTAGCCCTCGGCTTGGTAACAGGCGACGACAAAGGAGGCGGAAGTACTCTGACACAACAACTTGCGAAGAACTTATTCCCTCGTGGCGAGAACCTAAGCACACCTCAACTCGTCATTCGTAAGTTCCAAGAATGGGTCACAGCAACGAAATTGGAATACAACTATTCCAAAGACGAGATCATCGCAATGTATCTCAACACTGTCTTCTACGGACATAACGCCTACGGCATCAAGAAAGCCTCGGAGACATTTTTCAACCTTGAACCGAAAGACTTGAACATAGAACAAGCGGCTCTCATGGCAGGCGTCGTCAATGCGCCTTCACGTTTCAGTCCTATAAGAAATCCGGAGAGGGCACTGCAACGTCGTAACTTGGTTATCAGTCAGATGGCAACATACGGCTTCATCACACAAGAAGAATGCGACTCCATCTCACAAATTCCTATCGACATGTCGAAGTTCGGCGTCTTGGATCATAACACAGGACAAGCCACATATCTCAGAGAATATCTCCGACAAGAACTTCACGAATGGTCTAAGACGAAAACCAAGCCAGACGGAACACCTTACAACATCTATAAAGATGGTCTGAAGATATACACCACCATCGACTCGAGAATGCAGAGATATGCGGAAGAAGCTGTGAGAGAACATCTTGCATTAGATTTACAACCTGCCTTCAACCGTCATTGGAAAGGTTATACCAACGCGCCTTTCTCCTTGGAAAAAGATGAGATTGAAGATCTTATGGAGTTGTCGATGAAACGTTCAGAACGTTATCGTAAGTTAAGAAATGCCGGCGTAAGTTTAGATTCCATCAAAGAGAACTTCAAGGTTCCTGTTGAGATGACGGTTTTCTCATGGGACGGACCTATCGACACCGTCATGACGCCGATGGATTCGATGCGTTATTACAAATCGTTCTTGCAGTCGTCGTTGATGTCGGTGGAATCACACACAGGACATGTGAAGGCTTATGTTGGCGGCATCGACTATCGTTTCTTCAAATACGACCATGTGACGCAGGCTCGCCGCCAAGTAGGTTCTACTTTCAAGCCGTTCCTCTACACCTTAGCGATGCAGGAAGGCGAATACACGCCATGTACAACAGTGCCTAACATCAGCTATAGCATAGAGATGCCCGACGGAAAATTCTGGGAGCCAAGAGACGCAGGCAAGAGCATGTTCGGAGAAGAAGTCACATTGAAATGGGCTTTGGCACACTCCAACAACAGAATATCGACATATCTCATGAAACGCTTCGGACCTGAGGCTGTGATAGAAATGGCTCGTAGAATGGGTATCACCTCCGACATACCAGCCGTACCTTCTATCTGCTTGGGCGTATGCGACATATCATTATACGAGATGGTCGGAGCGATGAACACTTTCGCCAACCAAGGCGTTTATATCAAGCCTACATTCATCACCAAGATAGAAGATAAAAACGGCAACGTGATAGAATATTTCGAGGCGGAACAGGTGGAAGCCATGGACGAAGTCACTGCATATAAGATGATTGAGTTGATGAAAGGCGTAGTACAAAGCGGAACGGGCGTGCGTCTGAAATACAGATACGGATTGAGAAATCCTATAGCCGGCAAAACTGGAACGACACAGAATCAAAGCGATGGCTGGTTCATGGGCATCACTCCAGACCTGACAACGGGCATCTGGACAGGAGCAGAAGACAGAGCCGTTCACTTCAGAACGATAGGATTAGGCCAAGGCTCTAACATGGCACTGCCGGTATGGGCTATCTATATGAAGAAGATTTATGCCGACAGTACTCTCAACATAAGCAGAGGCGACTTCCAAAAACCGCTCAGCGATGTGGCTTTGGAATTCGACTGCGAGCTTTATGAACAAGAACAAAGTCAGAAGAATCAAGTCGTCAGTGAAGAGGAAGAGTTTTGATAATTCATAATGCATAATGCATAATGCATAATTAAGAATGTGTGGAGTATATTGAATGTGTTTTGAAAAATTAAAAATAATTGTTAATCGTTAATTGTACATTGTTAATTGTTAACTGTAAATTGAATTAAAGTTATGGCATCAAATTTCGTCGATTATGTAAAGATATTCTGTCGTTCTGGTAAAGGCGGAGGCGGTTCAATGCACTTTCATCGTGCCAAGTATGTTCCAAAAGGCGGTCCTGACGGTGGCGACGGTGGCAAAGG
>JAZOCI010000039.1:0-4283 GCA_045596465.1 Bacteroidales bacterium
TGACCTTTTTCGTAGCACCATTCTGAGATGAGCTTACGATCTTGCATGTGAGACTCTGTCACATTCTTGCCAAGTTCGATACGTGAGAGCTGACTCATTATACCGTTACGGATAAAGTTAGCGTAAGCAGCTTTATAAGCTTCCATGTCAGGCATTATGCCGAGTTCCACCATGATAGGATCAGCGCAATAATAAAGACCGAATAAGTCTGCACGTGCTTCTTCAAGAGCTGAGTTATACTCTTTCAATGAGTTAGGCGATGTAGTTGGAAGAAGTTGTCCTGAGCCATGACCGAGGCATTCGTGTAAGTCTGTGTGAACAACGTCTGCATGTGAACCATATTTCTTGCAAAGGTCAATCTCTTCTTGAGAATAAGCGAACTCAGCCAAGACGCTCTTTGGAGATTCTTCAGCAGCTTTGTCGTAGGCTTCCATCAAGTTAGTGATTGTAACTGATTTAGAACCGTAGTCTTTTCTAATCCAGTCGGCGTTAGGAAGGTTGATGCCGATCGGAGGAGCAGGGAAACAATCGCCGGCTAAAGTCGTGACGATGATACCTTTAGCGGTTACGCCCTTACATTCTTTCTTCTTGAAACGTTCATCTACTGGAGAATTATCTTCAAACCATTGAGCGTTCTGACTTATTATTGAAGAACGTTTTGTAGCTTCTAAGTCCTTGAAATTCACTACTGCTTCCCAAGTAGCTTTCATTCCCATTGGGTCGCCATAGTCTTCGATGAAACCATTTACATAGTCGATCATAGATACTGAATCCTGGACCCAAGCGATGTTATATTCGTCCCAAGTGTTGAGGTCACCGGTTTTGTAATAATCTATTAACAAATTAGTGTAGTTACGTTGAGCGTCATTTTCTGTCACAGCGTTAGCTTTTTCTAACCAATAGATAATCTGGTCGATAGCTTCGCCGTAGAGACCGCCTGACTTATAAACGTTTTCATAAATCTTACCATTTTCTTTCACTAATTGAGAGTTCAAGCCATAAGAAATTGGTGTAGCATCTTTTGGATCTCTTTGAGCATCATAAAACTTCTCCACTTCTTCTTTAGAGATGTCGCCTTTATAGAAGTTGGTAGCGGAATTTTTAATAATGTCGTCTTCCCCACTGCGACGTGTAGCGTAAAGATTTTCGTCGAAAATGACAGGAGTTATGAATGTCAAGAACTCTTCAACAGATTCATTCTCAGCGAGAGGAAGTTGTGAAGCATCAGAGTTCTTTACCAATTCTGCGAAATATTCTTGTGATATTGCAGGAACGAATTTATCTTCAGCATAATGATGATGGATGCCGTTGCTGAAGAAGACGCGTTTTGCGTAAGTAAGGAAATTCTGGAAATCATCAGATTTACGGTCGCCTTTGTAAGAGTTAAGGATAGCCTCGTTAGTCTTACGGACAGTGAGATTATACTTGAAATTCTGGTCAGCAAGAATGTCACGACCACATTTAGCAGCTTCACCTAAATAATAAAGGTATTCTTTCTGTTGAAGAGAAAGATTCTCCCATTCTGGAATTTGGTAACGCATGATTTTAATATCAGCAAATTCATCGACGAGGTATTTAAAATCCTTCTCGTCATTCTTAGCTTGTTGGTCGCTTGAGTTACAGCTACATAGCAGACCAATGACACTTAATCCCATGATAAACTTTTTCATTATGATATGATTTTGATTAAAACGCAAAAGTAATAATTTTTTAGTTATGGAGTGATGTAGTAATGGAGTTTTGGAGTGATGAAGTTATGGAGTTTTGGAGTTGGGAGGGGTAATGGAGGTTTTGTTTAGTCTTTATTTTTTAGCATATTAATTATTGTCAAACATCCTTTCGATATTTTATTTACTTCTTTTTGAACATCACATCTTTTTTTACTAGTACAATAATTAAAGTCTTCACATAAATATAGCATTGAGTTTACCTCGGCGCAGCTACCTCTTGCTATTCTTAAAAAGTAAATGTATTTAGAATTACTTCCAGAATTACAACCTTCTGCTATATTGCTCATAATACTAATTGTTGCTCTTTGAAGCTGATCTCTAAAGCCATAATCTTTACAATTGTACATTAATTTATAAATTTCATTCACAAGAATCCTCGCTGATTTCCAAATAAACAAATCTTCAAACACCATAATTCATTTTTTAGTTGGGAAGTTATGGAGTTATGAAGTTGGGAAGTTTTGTAGTTATGGAGTTTATTCTTAACTCCACCACTCCATCACTACATTACTACATAGCTGCACATCTCCATCACCACAAAAATAAAACTTTCAACAAGCTTTTGTCAAGAGTATCATTATGAAAAAAATCAATTTTAACACTTTTTAACTTAAATGTTAACGAAATTAAGAAATATTTGTTAATTTATGTTTAGAATTACCCTATAACTACATCACTACATTACTCCACCACTACATACATCACATTTTCTTCAAAGGAGAATTAGAGCTATAAGGCACTTTTCCTGAAGGAACGACTTTACTCGAACTCTCGAGATGAATATCTTGGTCGTCGAAGAAGATATGAGCGCCGAAGGCTTTGAGTACTTTGTCTTTAGGCATTCCGCCGAGGAAATAAACCTCATTGACATAAACGCCCCATTTCTTTAAAGTATTGATGACTCTCATGTGAGCCGGCGCGCTACGTGACGACACTATCGCCAATCTCAAAGGAGACAGCTCCACCGTAACAGGCAGACATTCTTGTATCTTAGAAAGCTTTTTCAATAATTTAGCAAAAGGACCTTCTTTTAATGGCACGTCTTTATTTTCTTTCTCGTACTTACTGAACGAGTCGATGCCTTCTTGTTTATATCTCAGCTCCGAGTCTTCGTTAAATAAGACAGCGTCGGCGTCGAAAGCGATACGAACCACATTAGTATCGGGATTGAACTCGGTAGGCGGCTCATAGATGACAGCAGCTGCGCAGTTACTATGAGAGTCGATGACGGCCTGCACGCTCTTCTCATCTTTCGACAGAAACAAATCGACATCAAAAGCATCAATGTAAGGTGAGATAGGCTCGCCTCCAGAAAATGCAAGACGAGTGATGTCGAGCTCATATTTCTCTATGGATTTCAAAATCCTCAATCCGGTTTCAGGGCTGTTACGCGACATAATCACGACTTCAACCACAGGTTTATGAGCCTGCTTGTTCAACTCCAAAAGACTCTTCACAAGATAAAAAGCCGTACCTTTTTCCAATGGAACATCTTGGTTCTTATCCTGATATTCTCTGTATTTCTTAACACCTTCCTTCTCGAAAATGTCGTTCTCCGCCTCAAGATTAAACAAGGCGCGAGCCGTGACACCAACGACTAATACTTCTGATAGATTCATATTTGTTACTAATATAAAATCAAGTAAAGACGCACGGCCGTGCGTCTCTACATGTAATTACTCTGCAAACAAACTAATAATATTCAAAATAACTTCGGAGGCTTTTTCCATGCTTTCCAACGGGACGTATTCATATTTGCCGTGGAAGTTATGACCGCCGGCGAAGATGTTAGGACAAGGCAATCCCATGAAACTGAGGTTAGCTCCATCGGTGCCGCCACGTATAGGCTGTACCTTCGGCTTGATACCCGCCATCTCGATAGCCTTGATAGCTTTCTCCACGATGAAATAATGAGGCTCTACCTCCTGACGCATATTGTAATACTGATCTTTCATGTCAACTTTAACAGCGTCATTATATTTCTTATTTAAGAACTCGACGATAGAATTTATCAAAGTCTTCTTCTCCTCAAACTTATTTCTGTCGTGATCGCGGATAATATATTGCATCGAGGTCTCTTCCACAGTGCCTTTTATCTCTGTAAGAAGATAGAAGCCTTCATAACCGCATGTAAACTCAGGACGTTGATTTACTGGCAACATAGCATTGAGTTCCATAGCTATCTGCATAGAATTGACCATCTTGTCTTTGGCATAACCTGGGTGGATGTTAGCACCTTGAATGTGAATCTTAGCAACAGCGGCATTGAAATTTTCGTACTCCAACTCCCCTATCTCGCCGCCGTCGATTGTATAAGCATATTTAGCACCGAACTTCTTGACATCGAACTTAGCCACGCCGCGACCTATCTCTTCATCAGGAGTGAAACCGATCTTAATCTCGCCGTGTTTTACCTCAGGATGTTCCATAAGATATTGAGCGGCATACATGATAGCAGCGACACCGCCTTTATCGTCGGCACCTAATAATGTAGTTCCATCGGTGGTTATCATAGTCTTGCCGATATAATTCTGCATCTCAGGGAAATCAGAC
>JAZOCI010000040.1:0-4471 GCA_045596465.1 Bacteroidales bacterium
TCAGCACCTTGATATACGTTGTAAGATACAGCGTTTTCAACTGCGCTCCATGTCAACTTGATTGACGATGTGCTCAATGCTTCAGCGAACAATGTGTCTGGAGCAGCGATTGTTGCAGGTCCCGGAACGATAGTGTCTGTAGGATTGTCGTTACCGTCATCTTCAGCTTCAGGTGTTGTAACTACGACTGATGTATGTTCTGATTCACCTGCTTCGTTTACAACTGTAACGCTGAATGTGTAAGTTGAATCTGCAACTAAGCCTTTGACTGTAAATGTTGTATCGGAAATGCTGTCTGCTAATAATGTGTAAGTTGTTTCTATTACAGAATATACATTATAACCTAAAACGCTATCAACTGCATTCCATGTAAGAACGACTGTCGAGTCATTTAATGCTTCAGCGAACAATGTATCCAATGCTGCAGGAGCTGTTGGTGTTGGAACGATTGTGTCAACTGGATTGTCGTCGCCATTATCATCATTGTCATCATCATTTCCGTTATCGATGGCTTCCAATATCCACGTTGCAGCATCTCCTATAGGAGCGTCGCAGAAAATATAGTTTGCAGCATTGCCATAATCCGTAACATATTGTACTTTAAAATAATTGTTAGTCTTACCGGCAACAAAATTAGGATCTGTCAAGTAGAATGTTTCATCGGCATTTTCAATCATACTCAAAGCCGATTTGTCAGTGTTGTTGCAAGCGTCGACATTCCATTTACGGCATACGATATAATAACCGTCAGCTGAACGAAGATAAACATTGTCATTTCCAGCGTCTTCGATAGTGAATATTTGAGAATTGTTTTCTGCAAAGTCTGCAACGCCTACGCCACCGATAGGACCTGCCTCGTGAGCGTCATGATTGAAAATATGAAGATATTGGTTTGTGTAAGTGTTTTTTATACGATATTGTTTTGCTGTTACGGTCACTGTGTCATCTTCAACATCGCCGATATTATCGTCGTCGCCATCACCTGTGTTGTCGTCAATAAATGTTGTGGTGCAAGATTCTTCTGAATGGTCGAATTCTACTTCTGAAGCTACAGCTGCCACTTCGTAGCAGTATGTTGTGTTATGTTCAAGATCTTGGTGATTGTAAGATGTTGATGTTACGTTGTTTGCAATCTTATCTCCGTTGCAGTAGATGTTATAGCCACTGGCACCGTCCACTGCGTTCCATGTCAATGCTACTTCAGAAGTGCTTGTCGCTGTAGCAACGAGATTTTCAACCTTAGGTAATTCAATGTTGATGTTGTTGTTGACATAAACATTGAAATAGTTAGGATCGTCGTCGTTGTAAGTTGGAACGTAGGTGATGTCGATGATTGTGTTGGAGAATTTGATATTGTCGATACATAATGCGTCGTAGTCTGCGCCGTTCCATGAGTTATCCCATTCTTCTTGGGTGAAGAAGTGGTGTATTGCAACGTATATTTCTTGTCCGGCATAAGCGCTGAGATCGACGGTATATTTTGTCCATGATGTACCTTGTGCGACCCATTCACTTATTGCTGTGAAATTACTTGCAGAAGTGTTGTCGGAAGTTGAAACAGCTACTCCGAAACGTTCTGGATGATTATAAGTTGGACGAGCATAGAAACTGAACTCGCTATTTGCGGTAACTCTTATCTTCTTAGGACTGACAAGATAGTTGTCTAAAGGTTTTGTATAGTAATAAGGAGATTCATTAGAAGCGCTCATTAAGTGGCCGTTGCCCGAATAAGATGCTACTGAAGGTTTGCCATGTTGTGCTGCTTCAGAAGAATGCCACCAAGGTTTTTTGATGGTAGTGCCTTTGCCGGCGACCGTATTATTTACCGCATCAAATGAAGTCCATCCTTCCAAGCCGTTTTCAAATTCGTAGGTGTAGTCAGTCTCTGCTTCTGATTCTGAGAATATTTCGAGGAAGAAGTCGAGTGCATAGGCGTTAGGAATAGTTCTGGTTGTACGTATTGTGAAAGTTCCGGTTCCTGTCTCGCCTGCCGCCAATGCTCCTATTGTAGCTTTATTATCTACTATTGTCATGTGTTTCAAAGATGAAGAAATTGAAGTTAAGGTAAGTTCTATAGGATTATTCAAGTTGGCGTTACCGTCGTTTATCATTGTGACATTGATGTCTGTATCTATGCCTGCGTTGATAACGCCTGGTGTTACACTTTTGAATACGATGTTCGGAGTTGCAGTTATTCTTATTGAGAATTTATCTCTCCATGTGAGATCATCACTTGTTGTTGTTATGTAGAAATTGGCGATATGTCCGTTAGGTACAGGAGAATTTACCAAGATTTCAAAGTTCAAGGTTTTCTCATAACCAGTATTGATAGAGCCTAATGTCTGTGTTGTTTCTGAGATAGTCACGTATGGACTGTCTGAAGCTATCGTGACTGATGAAGATGAAGCACTTGAGCCTTTACCATGGTTCTTGAATATCAATTTCAGATTTTGGCTTTCTCCCGGCGCCATTTTATCAGGAGAGAAGGAAGAGAGCTTTACAAATGGTTTCTTTGTTCCTTCGGATACAGTGCTTACAGCTGAGAGAGCATCGACGCGTCCTGCACCGACTGTGTTATTTTTTGTGGCAGGTTTGTCGGCTGCTGTCTCTTCAATGATTTGTGATATTTGTGCTGGAGTGAGTGCTCCGTTCTTTTCTAACATAAGAGCGATGACACCTGCAACGCAAGGTGTTGATTGTGAAGTACCACTCATCAATCTTTGGTCTTCATTCACCAAGTAGTGAGAAGATGTGATAAAATTACCAGGAGCACTGATGTCAGGACGGATGAGACCCATGCTCGCTCCGTTATTGTATGGATATTCGTTATATTTTGTATCTTCCCATGTTGAAGGTCCTTGTGATGATTGTCCGATGAGGTCGTTGGCTCCGACAGCGATGACGCTTGAAAGCCCGCCGGTGAGTGTCTGGTCTGGATTTTGCCAAGGAGCAGGACAAGCTGCAGGATAGTCGACATTCCAAGGAAGTCCGATGCTTGTTCCGTCGTTACCGACAGCTGCACATACTACCACGCCGGCTGCCAAAACATTGTCGAATGTCTCACGTATGGTTTCTTTTTGTTCTGTGGTCAGTTGGCTGTGTTTGTAACCTAACGACATGCTCATGACGTTGGCTCCGTGTTCCACTGCGAACTGTACTGCCGCTATCATACCTGTGAAAGTACCGCCACCTGCTTGACCGACAACCTTTAATGTCATCAATGAAGCGTCAGGAGCGACACCTGCTGTGATTCCTGAAGTTCCGTCGCCACAAACAATACCGGCGCAGTGCGTGCCGTGACCGTAATCGTCGGTGATATTTGAATTGTTGGCGAAGTAGTTCCAACCATTTACGAGTTCGCCGTTAACGTAACCTTCCCAGAGATGGTCTTTCAAGTCGACGTGTTCGGTGTTTGTTCCGGAGTCTAACACGGCCACGATGACATTCTTTCCGGTATAACCTTGATTTTGAACGTCGTCGGCATTGATAGTTACGAGGTGATGAGCCGGTCCTCTTGTGATATTGGCTTTGGTTGCAGGGATTTCTTTCATCTGCTCTGGAGAGATCATCTGAATCTCCTTGTCAGAACCTATCATCTTGATGTCAGGGTGTGACGATAGTTTGTAGATGACATCGCGAGAAGCTTTACAGCTTATTGAATTTGAAATCCAGAGGACGTTGATGTCTGAAACATTGCCGTTTAATTCTTCTGCCTTAAGCATCTCCAAAACGTCGGCTTGGTCGGCAGAGGCAAGTGTCTTGAATTCATTGATGACAAGATTTCTCATCTCAGACTTGTTGTATGATTTTCTTGTCTTCTGATTTAATCGTTTCGAATCGACATTCGACTTGAAATAAATGTGAATGTCAACTAAATTTTCGCTTTTCTGATTTAAAATTGTCTGAAGTTCAGATTCGATAGCATTGAATGTTTGAGCGTTCGAAAAACCGCATAAAATCAATGCAAAGAATAATGTTAAATAAATTTTTTTCATTTCTCTATGATTAAAAGATAAGGACGACAAAGATAGTGCTTTTTTTAAAAGACATAAAAATAATATGCCAAAAAAAATCAGCCGATAATTAGGGTGTCAGAATCTGAGAATTTGAAAAATCTCTCGCAAAAACGCAACGTTCAAAGTTCTTAGTTCAAAGTTCTTAGTTCTTAGTTCAAAGTTCAACATCAATTCTCAAGTTTTCAGAAATTAATGGAAATTCATTAACAAAAAAAGAGGCGCAAAATCTTGCGCCTCTACAATTCCTAATTCCTCATTTCTTAATGAAGCGTTTAACAATCTCGCCTTCGTTTGTAACGACTTTCAAGAAGTATACGCCTGCTTCTAAATCAGCGACATTGACGCTGTGGACAAAGTCTGTAGTCTGTAGACCGTAGACTGTAGTCATTCTTCCGTAGATGTCGTAAACGCTGATTGATTCAACTTCAAGTTCTGTCGCGATGTACATTTCGTGT
>JAZOCI010000041.1:0-2294 GCA_045596465.1 Bacteroidales bacterium
GACACATTCAATGTGTCCGTACAGGATTTAGAGGCTGGTGTTTATTTCGTGAAAGTCGTTACAAACGAAGGCGAAGTCGTGAAGAGATTTGTTAAGAAATAAGAATATTATTTTTTAAGACATACGTCCGTATGTCTCTACAAGAGATTATCGTATATCTTGTAGAGGCGCACGGACGTACTCTTTATTTTACTTAGAACTTAGAACTTAGAACTAAGAACTTAGAACTAAGAACTTAGAACTCCATCACTCCATTACTCCATTACTCCATTACTCCATTACTCCATCACTCCATAACTAAAAAAGACGCTTCAACGATATGTTGTTTATTTTCATCGGTATCGTCGAAACGTCTCTACAAACTCCATCACTAAAAAAATCTTTCCCCTTTCGTCTTTTGCCTTTAGACTTTTATTATATTTGCATACGAAAAATAAGGATGGTGACTCTGTCCTTGTTTTTCTTTTTGCAGTCAGAAATAATTATAAATTAGATAGATATGAAACAGATTATCGAATGTGTTCCTAATATCAGCGAAGGTCGCGATATGAACATCATCAATCAGGTGACAGCCGAGATTGAAAAGGTAGAAGGCGTTAAACTTTTGGACGTCGATCCGGGTGCAACGACAAACAGAACAGTCATCACTTTTGTTGGTGAGCCTAAGAACGTTTGCGAGGCGGCATTCCGCGTAGTGAAGAAAGCCGCAGAACTTATCGACATGCGTAACCATCACGGTGACCATCCTCGTTTCGGCGCTACAGACGTTTGTCCTTTGGTTCCAGTATCAGGTATCACAATGGAAGAAGTCGTGGAATACGCACGCCAACTCGGTGAGAGAATCGGTAACGAATTGGAAATTCCTGTGTTCTGCTATGAAAACGCTGCTTTCTGCTCAGAAAGACGTAACCTCGCAGTATGCCGTGCCGGCGAATATGAAGCCTTGGCAGAAAGATTCTCTTCAGGTTGCAAACCTGACTTCGGTCCAACATCATTTAACGAAAGAGTCGCTACCACAGGTGCAACAGCAGTCGGAGCACGTGACTTCTTGATCGCTATCAACTACAACCTCAATACTACATCTACACGTCGTGCCAACGCCATCGCTTTCGACGTTAGAGAAAAAGGTCGTCCTATGCGTCAAGGTCCTAAGGTGACAGACAAGCCTGTTAAAGACGAAAACGGTAATGTCGTTATGATTCCAGGTTCGTTGCCAGGAACAAAGGCTATAGGCTGGTTTATAGAAGAATACGGCATTGCTCAGGTTTCGATGAATATCACAAACATAGCTAAGACTCCGGTTCACGTTTGTTTTGAAGAAGTATGCGCTAAGGCAGCAGCACGTGGTGTCCGCGTGACAGGTTGTGAGATAGTAGGTCTCGTTCCTAAGAGCGTCCTCATCGACGCAGGACGTTTCTATCTCGCAAAACAAGAACGTTCTTTAGGCGTCAGCGAAGAAGAAATCATGAAGATCGCTATCAAGTCGATGGGCTTGGACGATTTGAAACCTTTCGACCCACAAGAGAAAGTCATCGAGTTCTTGATTGAAGATAAGTCACAGAAGAAGTTGGTCGATATGACATGTGCAGCTTTCGCTGACGAGACAGCAAGCGAAAGTCCAGCACCAGGCGGCGGTTCCATCTCGGCATATATGGGAGCTCTCGGCGCATCATTGGCAACGATGGTTGCAAACTTGTCATCACACAAACCAGGTTGGGACGACAGATGGGAATATTTCTCACAATGGGCAGAGAAAGGTCAGGCTATAAAGAACCAACTCATTCATTTAGTTGACGAAGATACCAACGCATTCAACAAGATTATGGATGCACTCGGTTTGCCAAAGAAGACCGACGAAGAGAAAGAAATTCGTAAGCAAGCTTTGGAAGACGCTTCTAAATACGCTATCAAGGTTCCTTTCAAGACTATGGAAGTAGCTTTCTCAGCATTTGAAGTGGTGGAAGCAATGGTCAACGATGGCAATCCTGCTTCAGTGTCAGACGCTGGTGTAGGAGCGATGTGTTGCAGAAGCGCTGTGATGGGAGCATATTTGAATGTTAAGATCAACGCTGCTGGAATTAAAGACAGAGAGTTTGCGGATAAAATGGTTCAAGCTGGTGCTGAAATAGAACGCAAGGCTATGGAAAAAGAAGCTGAACTTTTAGTTAAAGTAAATAAAATTATCAACAAAGAATAATTAAATTGTTGATAATCAGTATTAATGATTGTTGAATAATAAAAATAAAATTTTGGAAAAAAGTATTGGCATTTAAGAAATAAATGTGTATTTTTGC
>JAZOCI010000042.1:0-15790 GCA_045596465.1 Bacteroidales bacterium
ATCTTGAAAATGATATTATCAATATTTTAAAAAGTTCTTTTTTATTGTAAAGTGAAAATACTTCCAAATATTCTTTTGTCTTGTCTTTAAATTTTTTAGGAATTAAAAACTGAAAATATTTTAAGATATGTATGTTAAAATAAATTAACAATAATAGAGATGTTATGAATATTGTTAATATTATTAACGGAACTAAATATTTATTAACAAAAAATAAAGAAGCGAGCATACCTAAATTTACAGTTGCTATCATTTGTCCCATTCCGCCGACTATTGTTACCATCGCAGCCTTGATTCTGTCTCCTTTCTCCAACATGAAAATTCTTCCAAGAAAATTTCCCATTCTGTTTGGAAAAAACATTCCGGCTGTGATGCCTGTAAAAATAGAAAGAAATGATTTCCAATTACTTATATCTTCGATAGGCTTGATTTGAATTTTCCATTTTATTCCTTCTAAATAAATATTAACAGGAACCAACAATACAGCAAATAATATTAAATAAATGTGATTGGCTGTTGTGAAAGAAGTTTTTATATCAAGCCAAAGTTGCGTAATATTCTGATTATGAATAAGTTTTTTATATAAAATCCAGATACCCAATAGTACGATTACTATTTTGATAAAAGTTTCTGTTAATTTTATTATTTTTGCTTTACTATTCATAATACGAATTACAAAAATAAGAAAAATTGGTTAAGGAAAGGATAATATTAGGTATCGACCCTGGAACTTTGATTATGGGATACAGCTTGATTTTGCAGAATGACAAGCAGTTATCTTTGTTAAGAATGGGAGTCTTGAAGTTGAAACAGTATGATAATCAAGCTTTAAAATTAAAGAAAATATTTGAGAGAGTTCTTGAAATCATCGATGAATATCATCCTGACGAATTGGCTATTGAAGCACCTTTTTATGGAAAAAATGTTCAGTCGATGTTGAAATTAGGTCGTGCTCAAGGAGTTGCAATGGCAGCTGCTTTATATAGAGATATCCCTATTTTTGAATATTCGCCGCGTAAAATTAAACAGTCGATAACAGGAAATGGAGCAGCTTCTAAAGAACAAGTAGCTCTTATGTTACAGAAAATCATAAAATTCGATCATCTTCCAGATTTCTTGGACGCGACCGACGCAACAGCTGCTGCAGTGTGTCATTATTTTCAACGTTCTCTTAATATCGTTGGAAATTACGACGAAACAAAAACCGTTAAAATTCCAAAAGGTAAAAAATCTTTTAACAGTTGGAGTTCTTTCATTAACGATAACCCTGATAGGATGATTTAAATTGAGTCAACGAGTCTACAAGACAACAAGTCAACAAGTAATTAATAACTATTAACTATTAACTGTAAACTATTAACTATTAACTGTTAATTGTAAATTATTCTACATCAGTTTCTGATAAAACTGCCACCATTTGTCGGGTAATTCGTTTTCCATTGTGAGTTCGTAATCTTCTCTCGAACAAGGAATGTAATGATGTCGTTCATATTTCTCGCGGTTTTTGCTTTTGAACGACAAATCCATCCACCATTTGCCGCTCACTTTATGACAAAGGAAAATAATCTCGTCGTCGACATCGTCCATTTTTACTATATAACGTTTGAAATCTTTATTTTCGTGACTTGGAAAATCGTTGATTCTTAGGCTGAAACCTTCGATAAAATACCAGATCATTTGCGATAAAGTGTTGGCAGTTATGTTGTTAATATCATATTTCGGATTATATTCAAAGAAACCTATTGAAGTTAGTTTCGCATTAAGTCCGGCATAACGTGTCATTTTGCAGCCGTCTTCCGAAGAAAATCCGTTAGGAGAATTATGTTTTACACCTGGAGCGTCGGCGGCACAAAAAGCAGAAGTGTCGATTGAAATAATGTCGGCATTACGCAACAATGGTTCCGTGATTTCAATATTCGATTTTATATTTCCAATTCTATGAACATCGAAAAGAAGATCTTTCATCAGTTCAATATTTTGATTGTCAATATAATAACTTTGATAACCAATATTTGTATAATTAAAAAGGAAATTAGGTTGATGCAAAATGATGTAACTCATATAAGAATTAGAGTTCAGTTTTTCATTATCCTGACCTATATCGAAACGGGAATCTATAGAAGTGATATTCACTAACTTACCAGTATTTTCGTAAACCTGATAAATAGGATATGTCAAATCTTGGCTACCGCCTAAAATGATAGGAACGATGCGATATTTCATCAAAGTTGTGACGACTTTATTAAGAGCGAAATAAGTGTCTTCAACTTCAAAACCTGTCTTTATATTTCCTAAATCAATGATTTTTAAGTCGTTCCAATGATTAAAAAGCTGATATAAAGATTTTCTGATTGCGTTAGGAGCATCTTTACAACCTTCATTATCGAAAGAATTACGTTCTTCTTCAACACCAATAATGGCAAGATTGAAATCATCTAAGTCAGGAAATTCCTCACCTTCTTTATATATAGCGATGCTATTTCCTATTTGCTTCTGATGATACAAATTACAACTATCAATAAAATCTTGCTTTATATTATTAAGAAAAACGTTGATTTCCATTATATTATACTTTATTTTATTTTTCTTCAAAGTTATAAAAAATATTAATAGTAAACATTTTCATAATATATTCTTCATTGTTAATTTTTTCTATATTTGTGATAATAAATCTAAACGCTTATGAAAAAAATTTTAACATTATTGGTTGCTGTTATCATTACGTCTACAGCATGTAAAGCACAAGAAATAGTGTCATCAGAAGATTGGTCAGGTAAAATTAATGCTGGAATGCAGAAATTAGGTGTTTGTTTTTCAATAAATATCACTTCTGACGGAGAACAAATTTGTACGATGGATATTCTGGAGCAAGGAGCAAAGGGGATTCCTGTAGAGTTAATAAAAAATGATACAGACAGTTTAAGACTCTCAATTCCTTCATTATATGCGAGTTACGAAGGTCGTAAAGTATCGCAGGAGAGCATAGAGGGTAATTTTATACAAAGAGGATTTAATTTACCGTTAAATCTAAAACCTGGAAAATTGGAGTTGAAAAGACCTCAAACTCCAGAGCCTCCTTTTTCATACACGACAGAAGAAGTTGTTTTTAAAAATGAAGCAGAAGGATCTGTGTTGTCTGGAACTCTAACATATCCAGTGAATTACAAAAATTCATCAAAAAACACAACGCCTGTAGTTTTGATGGTTACGGGAAGTGGTTCTCAAAATAGAGATGAAGAAATATTTGGTCACAAACCTTTCCTTGTCATTGCCGATTTTCTTGCAAAAAATGGAATAGCATCTTTAAGATACGACGACAGAGGTTTTGGTAAGTCGACAGGTTCTACAGATGGAATTACGACAGCGAATTATTTTGCAGATGCGGAAGCGGGAATAGCATATCTCCGGAGTCTAAACAAATTTGGAAAGATAGGAGTTTTAGGTCATAGTGAAGGCGGCACGATAGCTTTCATGATGGGAGCAAACAAGAGCGTCGATTTCTTGATTTCTCTTGCCGGTGGTACTGCTAAAGGAATAGATATACTTGTAGGACAAATAGAGGCGAGACTAATGCAAGGAGGTTCTGTAAAATTAGCAAATGATTGTGCAATCATATTGAGAAATGCCTATAGTGATAAAATTGAAGGAAAGGAAATAGCTGATTATAAGCAATATATAGAAGAAGTGTGTGTGAAAAATGAATTGACTTTGCCTGAAAATTTAAAAACAATACTTGAAAGTTACATTTTAATTGCAGAAGACGAATGGACCCATTGGTTTTTAGCATATAATCCAGCAGATGCTATCAAGAAAGTCACATGTCCTGTAATGACTGTTAATGGAAATTTAGACTTACAAGTTTTGAGCAAAGATAACATACCTGCCATAAAAGAGAATTTGCCGAAAAAGAGGAAAAATCTGATAAAAGAATACGATGGTTTAAATCACCTTTTACAACATTGTACCATTGCAACAGCTTTAACTTATGGTGCTATAGAAGAAACAATTTCAGAAGAAGTGCTCAATGATATAGTAAATTGGGTTAATTCGATAAAATAATACAGTTTCTTAACAAGAATTAACAGGCGAAAGGAGATGTGATATTTCTTTTCGCTTGTTTTATTTTTTCGTATTTTTGTCGTTATGAAAATATTATTTCTTGTCATAGGTAAAACCGACGAATCTTATTTAGATACAGGTATTTTGAAGTATATCAAAAGGTTGGAGCATTATGTGCCTTTTGAGATGAAAATTATTCCAGATATAAAAAATAGGAAGACGCTCACTGAGGAGCAGCAGAAGAAAACTGAAGGTGAATTGATATTATCTAATATTAATGTAGGTGACGATTTAGTTCTTTTAGATGAAAACGGCAAGACATTTTCTTCGGTAGCATTTTCTCAATGGATTGAAAAACAGATGAATATTGGAAGTAAAAGAATAATATTTGTCGTTGGCGGACCTTACGGATTTTCTAAAGAAGTTTATGCGAAGGCGAAATTTAAGATAAGTCTTTCCGAGATGACATTTTCACATCAGATGATACGTCTTATTTTTGTGGAGCAACTTTATCGAGCTTTCACTATTATAAAAGGTGAACCTTATCATCATGTTTGAGTTTTGAGTTTCGAGTTTTGAACTTTGAACTTATCGAATGTGTTTGTATGTAAGGACACATCGAATGTGTCCATATGAAAATATTTTAAAAAACTATTGACAAAAAAAATCAAATTTTGTAAATTTGTAAGCTTTTAAGAAATTATTAACATTTAAAAAATATAAGCTATGGAAAACTTAATAGAATTACTGAAGCAGCAGCAAGAAGGTTATGATGACATCAAGGCAGAAAAGAAATTAAGTTTATTTTATCACAAGGCTCATGCAGCTGGTATTGAAACATTTTTAGATGAGTTTTTTGAATGGTTGTTGGTTACCAAGAAAATGGATTACAAAGAAATCATGAAGACAAGCGATCATGATTTACACGATTTGTATGAGCTTGAGTATAAAAAGTAAATTTATTAAGTAAAAAAAAGTCCGATTTCAAACTGAAGTCGGACTTTTTTATTATTGTTAAGAAAATTTCTTAGAATTTCATTGAAACGCCGAGAGTACCGCCAGCTGCGTGGTTACCCATACCGAATTCGAGACCAACACCGAATTTACCGAAGTAGTAACGTGCGCCGAGGTGTCCGTTCAATGAGAAACTTCTACCTAAAATACCGAGGTTCAAACCTAAGTAAGTGTCTAAATTTCTTACAAATTCATAGTGGAAATTACCTCTTGCTGCTGCTGATAAGTGAATACCTAAACCACCATCAACTTTGTCATACATATAAACGCCAACTTCACCACCAACAGAAACTGCTGCATTACCGTTAATGAAACCGCTAACAACACCGTAATCTGCTGAAACACCAATTGGAAGACCAAAGTCACTGAAACCAACTTTAAGGCTACCAACTAATTGACCTTTGCTCATTGTTTCTTGAGCCTGTACACCTAAACCTAAGAAGCAGAATACTGCTACCAAAAAGAATAATTTTTTCTTCATGATTTAAAATTTTAAGTTAATGAATTTTTTAATGGCTACAAAAATAATATTTTTTTTACAAATAGCGGTTTTTTATTATTTTTGTAAAAAATTAATTTTTATTAGAAAATGTCGAAGATTTTTGGAACTTTAATGAAGACTGTTTATTCTGTAGGAAATATTCCTATCGACATAAAACAGAAGAGGTTAGATCCTATTAAGGCACAAGAAAAAGAATTAAGGAAACTTCTTAAAAAAGCATCTAATACTGCTTTCGGAGAACATTATAATTTTGATGAGATTCTAAATTCTAATGATATACTCAATACTTATAGAGAAAAAGTACCTGTTTTCGACTACAATTCGATGTACAAAAATTGGTGGTTCCGAGCCTTGAATGGTGAGACTTACGTTTCATGGCCTGGAAAAATAAAATACTTCGCTCTTAGCTCAGGAACTTCGGAAGCATCGAGTAAGTTTATTCCTATCACAAATAACATGCTGAGTTCCATCAAGAAAGCAAGTATCAGACAGATATTGGCTGCTACAAAATACGACTTTCCACTTGATTTCTATGACAAAGGCTTCCTAATGATAGGCGGAAGTACCCATCTTCAATATAATGGAACTTATTATTCCGGCGACCTCTCTGGAATATCAGCAGCAAAATTGCCTTTCTGGTTCGAATATTTCTATAAGCCCGGAAGAAAAATTTCCAAGACAACAGACTGGAATACTAAACTTGACGAGATGGTAAAGAAAGCCCCGTCGTGGGACATCGGTGTTTTGGTCGGCGTGCCTTCTTGGGTACAAATTCTCTTGGAAAGAATCATCAAAGAATATAACTTAAACACAATCCACGACTTATGGCCTTCGTTGTCGGCTTATGTTCATAGTGGTGTTGCTTTCGCTCCTTATGAAAAGAGTTTCGAGAAGTTGTTCGGAAAGCCAGTAGTCTACAGCGAAAGTTATTTAGCATCAGAAGGTTATATCGCTTATCAGGTAGATCTCAACAAACGTATAATGCAACTTGTCGTTGATAATGGCATCTATTACGAATTTGTTCCTTTTAATGAAAATAATTTCGACGAAGACGGTAATATAAAACAAAATTGTAAGTCGTTGACAATAAAAGAAATCGAAGAAAATGTCGATTACGCTATTTTGTTATCAACGAATGCAGGAACGTGGAGATACCTCATCGGTGATGTCATTAAATTCGTCAACAAAGAAAAATGTGAGATTATCATTACTGGTAGAACAAAGCAGTTCTTGAGTTTGGTAGGCGAACATCTTTCACAAGATAATATGAATCAAGCTGTTGAAAATGTTTCCAATGAGTTGAATGTAGATATTAACGAGTTTACAGTAGCAGGTTTCCGTGAAGATAATACATTCTCGCATCATTGGTATTTGGCTTGTGACGAAAATATTGATAAAGATTTAGCTATCAGAAGGATAGATGAACATTTGAAAGTATTGAATGACGATTATCGCGTTGAAAGAGAAGAAGCTCTCAGAAATCTATATATCGACGTTTTGCCAACGCATGTCTTCTACGATTTCATGGAAAAGACGGGCAAGATTGGCGGAGCAACAAAATTCCCTCGCGTCTTGAAAGGCAAGAGATTAGAAGAATGGAAGCTGTTTATTTCTTCATTAAATCTTAACAAATGATATTTTTAGAAGGCGTAATAATAGGACTGACTCTCACTTTTATCATGGGGTTCGGTCCTTCTTTCTTCACGCTGATTCAAACCAGCATCAACAGAGGTTTCAAGTCGGCGATGCTTCTTGATATTGGCATCATTCTGAACGACATAATGGTCGTCGCCTTGATGATGATGACAAATCTTCAGTTTAATATTACTGAAAAAGATAACCTTTTGTATGCAGGCATAAGTGCCGGTATCATATTGATAATATTTGGTATTTATACTTTCAACTTATCTCCTAAGAAGATTATTCATATCAGCGAGCATAATAATGAGAAGATTGATAAGATGAATGCGAAGTTCGACGATGAACCTAAATGGTATGTTTATATAAGTAAAGGCTTTATTATAAATATTTTCAATCCTTTTGTCTGGATTTTCTGGATGACATGTGTAGCAACTTCTTCGGGTAATTTTGCAGGTGACAAATATTCTATGATGATTTTCTTCATCGGAATTTTTTCAACAGTATTATTTTTCGATATTTTAAAGGCATTAGGAGCCTATTCGCTTAAGAAATTCTTTACTGAAAAAATGATGAAGAAATTGAATCAGGCTACAGGAATCGCCCTGATATTATTCGGATTGTTTGTTATTGTAAGGGTCGCGTTCTTCCCTGTATCTATGTGATAAACAGATGTTTATTTATCTAAATAACTTTCGTTGTTTTCAAACTTAATATCTTTGACATTAAGTTGAAGATTTGTTTTTCCTTGCCAGAAGTTTTTTTCTATGCAATAACATATTGAGAAAGGTTCTTTAGAATTAACTCTTTGATAATCTGCTCCTTTTTGGAAAGCTATTCCAGGAAGAATCAAAGTAGTATCATGTTTTTGAGTCATCGACAATTTAAGATGTTTCTTATCCTGACCTCCAACCGGACGAGACGAGCCAGTGTCAATTACGTTTCTTGATAAGAAGACGGGAGCCATATTTCCTGGACCGAAAGGCGAGAATTGTTTCAAGATCCTGACGAATTTAGGAGTTATGTCGGAGAAGTTTATTTCGAGGTCGACATTAAGTTCTGGAATAAGTTCCTCGTTATCAATATTATTCGCTACATATTCTTCGAAGCGACGAGTGAATTCTTCAAGATTTTCAGGTTTCAACGACAATCCTGCCGCGTATTTATGACCGCCGAAGTGTTCCAATAAGTCGGAACAATTGTCGATTGCATCATAAATATCGAAGTTCTTTATAGAACGAGCGGAGCCTGTGATAAGATTGTTGGAACGTGTCAAAACAATCGTAGGTCTGTAGTAAGTGTCTGTAAGTCTTGACGCAACGATACCGATAACGCCTTTACGCCAGTTTTCGTCGAACAAGACGGTGCTTTTTGCATTGCGCAATTTCTCGTCTTTTTCTATCATGGCGAGGGCGTTTTTTGTTATGTCGTTATCGAATTCGCGACGTTTTACGTTCAAGTCGTTTATTGAAGAAGCCAATTTTTCGGCATGTTCCTTTCTTTCTGCAATGAGCAATCTTACAGAGTCGCTGGCTTTTTCCAAACGACCAGCAGCATTGATGCGAGGTCCTATCATGAAAACCAAGTCGCTGATAGTAACTTCCTTATTAAGAACATTTTGAGGATGTTCTGAATTTGATGGAGCTTCTTCTTCAACGCGATGGACGTTTGCATGACTTAAAACAGCTTCAAGTCCCGGACGAGGATTCTTGTTTATCAGCTGTAATCCATAATAAGCCAAGACTCTGTTTTCACCTGTTATTGGAACAATGTCGGCTGCGATACTAACAGCTACTAAATCAAGCAATTTGTAAACCTCATCAATAGGGCGATTCAGACTCATCGACAAAGCTGTGATAAGTTTGAAACCGACGCCACAACCTGACAACTCTTTGTATGGATACTGACAATCAGGGCGTTTAGAATCTAAGACAGCCACTGCGTTAGGAATTTCGTCACCTGGACGGTGATGGTCACATATTATAAAATCAATATTCAGACTATTAGCATATTCTATTTTATCGACAGCTTTGATGCCGCAATCCAAGACTATCACCAAACTGAAACCGTTTTCGTCAGCGTAATCTATACCTTTATAAGATATGCCGTAACCTTCGTCGTATCTGTCAGGAATGTAAAATTCTATCTTTTTCTTGCTGATAAAATTCTTCAGATATGTGTAAATCAACGCGACAGCTGTCGTGCCATCGACATCATAATCGCCGTAAATCAAAATCTTCTCTCCGTTTTCGTATGCTCTCTTGATACGCTCGACAGCTTTGTCCATGTCTTGCATCAAAAAAGGATCGTGAAGATGATCTAACGAAGGACGGAAAAAATCTTTTGCCTCGTCATAATTTTTTATGCCACGCTGGACAAGCAATGTCGATAGATTTTCATCTATGCCTAAAGCATTAGATAAATCACTAACGATTTGTTTATCAATATTTTTATTTATTATCCAGCGAGTCTCCACATTAAAAAAATTTGACTTGTAAAATTACAATAAATTAATCCTCTATACAAGTTTTTTTATTAAAAAAATCAAAAAAAATAATTATTTAATATTCAATGTTTTAAATAAAAGTGAGCGAAGAAGTACTGCCGTAATTGTATTTTTTTTGTTAAAAAATGTTAAAACAAAAAACACGCATTTGTTATATTTATGTTTAAAAAAAACTTCTGAAAATGCTTTTACAAGTAATATTTATTTCTTATTATTGCAAATGTTTAACTTAAAAATTTACGTCCCTTGAAAAAGATTAAAACCTGCTTAATATCAGTCTTTTACAAGACTAATTTAGATAAAATAGTTGCTTTATTGAAAGAGCAAGATGTTCAAATTTATGCTACCGGAGGAACATACGATTTTATTAAGGAACTCGATGATTCTGTTAAAACTATAGAATCGTTGACGACATATCCTTCAATTCTCGGCGGTCGTGTCAAGACTTTGCACCCGAAAGTTTTCGGAGGTATATTAGGTCGTTTGCAAAACGAGAAAGACGTCGAAGAGATGAAACAATATGAAATTCCGGCTTTCGACCTCGTCATAGTTGACCTTTATCCTTTTGAGGAAACAGTGAAGAAAACTGACGATCCTGCACAGATTATCGAGAAAATCGACATCGGCGGTATTTCATTAATTCGCGCCGGTGCTAAAAACTTCAACGAAGTCGTTATCGTTCCAGATTCAAAATATTATCTCGAATTTATGGAACTCTATAAAAATCAAAATGGTTGCACAACTATCGAAGATCGTAAACGTTTTGCAAAATATGCTTTTGCAACAAGTTCGCATTATGATGGAATGATTTACGACTGGTTTGCTAAAGACGATGAGACTTCCGATTTGAATATTCATATTGACAGTCGCAGCGAGTTGCGTTATGGCGAAAATCCTCATCAAAAAGCTGTGTTCTATGGCAATATTGACGACGTCTTCGAAAAACTTCATGGTAAAGATCTGTCATACAACAATTTGTTAGATTTGGAAGCTGGTCTTAACTTGATTCGTGAATTTGATGAGCCAACATTTGCGATTTTGAAGCATAACAATCCATGTGGAATAGCATCGCGTCCAACTATAGCGGAGGCTTATCAAGCTGCATTGGCAGGCGACCCTGTTTCAGCTTTCGGCGGTGTTTTCGTAAGTAACAAAGCTATTGATATTGAGACTGCTAACGAGATAAACAAGATGTTCTTTGAAGTTATCGTCGCTCCAGACTATGACGAAGGCGTTTTAGAAATTCTATTCGCAAAGAAAAACAGAATCGTTTTGAAACTCAAATCTAACGATTTTCCTGCAAAAGTCTATAAATCAGCTCTTAATGGAATTTTGGCTCAAGATCGTGACCTTCATGTTGAAACAGCGGAAGATTTCAAGACAGTCACAAGTAAAAACATTGAACCTCAAGAAGTTGAAGATCTTATTTTCGCAAATAAAATAGTTAAACATAGCCGTTCAAATGCCATCGTTCTCGCTAAGAACAAGCAGTTGTATGCTTCTGGTATCGGTCAGACATCACGCGTTGATGCTTTGCGTCAAGCTATAGAAAAAGCTCAGTCTTTCGACTTCGATCTCAACGGCGCAGTATTGGCATCAGATGCATTCTTCCCATTTGCTGACTGTGTTGAAATAGCTCATAATGTTGGAGTTACGACAGTTATTCAACCTGGAGGTTCTATAAAAGACCAAGATTCTATCGACTATTGTAACGCTAACGACATGGCAATGGTATTCACAGGCTACCGTCACTTTAAACACTAATTAAAAATTAACAAGATGGGTTTATTTTCGTTTTTCAATAAAGAATTGGCAATCGATTTGGGCACAGCCAACACCATTATTATCTATAATGATAAGGTTGTTGTTGACGAGCCTTCCATCGTTGCTATAGAAAGGGACACACAGAAAATCATGGCTGTTGGTAAACGAGCTATGATGATGCACGGAAAAACGCACGAAAATATCAAGACAATCAGACCATTACGAGATGGTGTCATTGCCGATTTCCAAGCTGCGGAATATATGTTGAGAGATATGATTAAGATGATCAATTTCCATAACAGTATTTTCCCTCCAGCATTGAAGATGGTTATCTGTATTCCTTCTGGCATCACTGAAGTTGAGGAGAGAGCTGTTAAAGACTCGGCGGAACAGGCTGGTGCTAAGGAAGTTCGTCTCATTCATGAACCAATGGCGGCCGCAATCGGTATCGGTATCGATGTGCTTGAGCCTATGGGTAATATGATTGTCGATATTGGTGGCGGTACAAGTGAAATCGCGGTAATCGCTCTCGGCGGTATCGTGAATAACAAGTCGATTCGTACTGCTGGTGATGATTTTACAGATGAAATCGTTGAGTATATGCGCAAGCAGCATAATATGCACGTCGGTGAAAGAACGGCGGAAATGATTAAGATTGAAGTGGGTTCGGCGTTGACAGAACTCGACAATCCGCCAGATGAATACGCAGTTCATGGTCGTGACATGCTTACCGGTATTCCCAAAGAGATTCTCGTAAATTATTCAGAGATAGCATATTGCTTGGATAAGAGCATCTCCAAGATTGAGACTGCTGTGCTCAATGCTTTAGAACAGACACCTCCGGAATTGGCTGCCGATATTTATCGTACAGGTATTTATCTCACTGGCGGTGGTGCTTTGCTTCGCGGTCTCGATAAACGTCTCCATGCAAAGACTAAGTTGCCGATTCATGTCGCCGACGACCCATTGAGAGCCGTAGCACGTGGTACAGGTATTGCTCTTAAAAACTTTGACAAATTCCCATTCCTGATTAAATAATCTGGATAGATAAGTCATGTATAGTTTATTAAGATTTTTAAAGAAATATAGCTACATATTGATGTTTTTGATATTGGAAGTATTGTGTATCATAATGTTGATAAACAATCTTCCATATCAGAAACGTAAGTTGACCAAAGTTGGAAACGCCATATCAGGCAGATTTTTTAAGACAAAAACCAATCTTACCGACTATTTTTCCTTGAGAGAAGAAAATCAGTTGATGATGGAGCATAACGCTTTCCTGATGAGTCAGCTGTATAAGATAAATGCAGATACAAATCTTGTAAGTGATTCGTTATCATGTGATTTTAATTTTATTACGGCCAAAGTTATCAACAATAGCATCAATAATGTTAATAATTATTTGCTTATCGACAAAGGAAGAAAAGACGGCATCTATAAAGATATGGGTGTGATATGCGAAAATGGCATCGTTGGTAAGGTCGTAAATGTGACAGAACATTATGCTTCTGTGATGAGTATGTTGCATACTTATTCTATGGTGAGTGCGAGATTTATTGATAATCAGCATATTGCAAATGTAAGCTGGGACGATATTGACTATCGTTTTGGAACTGTCAACGATATACCTTTGCATTTGGAGTTGAACAAAGGCGACACTCTTGTCACAAGTGGCTTCTCTAATATTTATCCGGCTGACATTATGATTGGAACAATTGAAGAGAAGCTCGAGGCAGAATCGAAGGATTTTGATGTTGCAAAGATTCGTTTTTCGACGAATTTTAGTACTTTACGTCATGTTTTTGTGATAGAAAATTTACATCAAACAGAGATAGATTCACTCACCATAAACCAATGATATTATGAATAACAGATTGATTATAAATTTTTTACGTTTTGTTGGCTTGCTTTTGTTGCAAGTTTTGGTGATAGATGACATTCGTATAGGATATTACATTCATCCATACGTTTATGTCTTGTTTGTCTTTCTGTTGCCGTTCAACACTCCAAATTGGCAGTTATTGCTTTCGGCTTTCGCCATGGGATTTGTCGTTGATTTGTTTAACGGAACGCCGGGATTGAATGCCGCGGCGACGGTCTTTATGGCTTTTATCCGACCTTTCGTGATAAGCGGAATGACAAGAAGAAAAGATATTAACGAAAATGACGAACCTTCGCTCGATAATATGGGTGAAGGCAGATTTTTGGTATATGCCTTGATTCTGCTTTTAGCTCATAACTTGCTGTTATTCATATTGGAAGCCTTTAGTTTTGAACTTTTGGGAATAGTGTTGTTGCAAACATTATTGAGCGTAGTAAGTTCTATAATGTTAATATTTATTATACTTTTATTGTTTAAGAAAACTAAAAAGAAATTAATATAAAATTGTATCGTTATGAAAATTAGATTATTGGCAGTAGTATTAGCCATGTTTGCCTTGGCTTCATGTAGCAAACCGACGTTTAATGTTGGAATTGATTTGCAAAATACAGAAGGAAAAAAGATTTATTTGCAAAAATTTGTTGACAAAAAATTGGTGGTTATCGATTCTGTCATTATGCAAAATAGTATTGCAAACTTCAAGGTGGAACAAGGAAACCCTTCAACATATTACTCGTTAAGAGTTGAAAAAGAGAGAATTCCAATAGGATTCTTTAGCGAAAACAATGATGTTACAATTGTTGGCGACATCAAAGATGTTAATAATGTCGTTGTGACTGCATCTTATGCTCAACAGCTTATTAATGAATATAATACTGAGAACTTTAAGTTTTATAATCAACTTAGAGAATTAGGTAAAAACTATGAAATTGCAGCTCAAGAAAATAATGAAGCTGAGATGGAAAAGATTGTTGAAGAATATGATAATGTCGAGAAAAATCAAAGCAATTATGTGAATCTTTTCATAGTCAAAAATTATAATAGTTTTGTTGCACCTTACATATTGTATAACAATCGTTTAAATTATGAACTTAGAGATCTTGAAGATTTTGTCAATAACTTTAAAATTGATCAAGAAAATGAGTTCTCAGAGATTTTAAATGAATATATTGCGAAACTTAAACGCGTTGATATTGGTCAGCCGTATTTAGATTTCACGCAAGAAACTCCGGAAGGCGAACTCTTGTCGGTGTCGGAACTCGTTGGCAAATCTAAACTTTTGTTGATAGATTTCTGGGCTTCATGGTGTGGTCCTTGTCGTGCAGAAAACCCTAATATCGTTGCTGTTTATAACGATTATCACGAAAAAGGCTTCGATGTATTGGGCGTTTCTTTGGATATGAAAAAGGAAAATTGGGTGAAAGCTATTGAAGATGACGGTCTTGTGTGGCACAACATTTCAGATCTCAAATATTGGAATAATGCGGCGGCAAAAGATTATGGAATTTCTTCTATTCCAAGTAATATTCTTCTCGACGAAGAAGGTGTCATAATAGCAAAGGACTTAAGAGGCGAAGAATTGAGAAGGTTTGTCAAAGCGATTCTTAAATAACTTTACTTTTGAATAAATTATGACAAAAGAAATTAAAATATATAGCTTAGGATTTAATGAGTTGAGGACGTATCTGCTTGTTTTTCTTTTTGTTATAGGAAATGTAGCTTTACCTCAATTATGCCATCTGATTCCTGATGGAGGTAAAATCTTGTTGCCAATCTATTTCTTCACTTTCGTCGCTTCCTATAAATATGGCTTCAAAGTGGGTTTGATGACAGCAATATTTTCTCCAATAATTAACTCGTTGTTATTCGGAATGCCATCGCTTGCTTTGCTTCCTGTAATATTAACAAAATCAATGGTTTTGACAATAACAGCTTCTTTTGTTGCTAATAAGTTTCAAAAAATATCTTTGTCAATTTTGTTAATGATTGTTTTGATTTATCAATTTGTCGGGACTTTGGCAGAATGGGCGATGACATCTTCGTTATATCTTGCTATTCAGGATTTTAGATTGGGAATTCCAGGAATAATAATGCAAATTCTTGGAGTATATCTCATCTTGACACATTTCGATAGAAAATAAATCATAATGAATATTAAAGAGTTAAAAGAAATTTTGTTAAAAGAAAATCACACTATCGTGATTTATAAAAACGACGCCTCTGTTTTCACTTCCGACGACAGAGGCGTTGCTACTTTGATGCGACTTTTAAAGGATGATAAAACACAACTTAAAGATTCTCTTGTCGCTGATAAAATAGTCGGAAAAGCCGCTGCCTTGCTCATGGTTTACGGTGAAGTTAAAGAAGTCTATACTCCAACAATAAGTTCGCCTGCTGTAAAAATGTTTAAAAATCATAATGT
>JAZOCI010000043.1:0-5212 GCA_045596465.1 Bacteroidales bacterium
GAAAGTCTTTTTTTAAGTCTTTGATAATTGGCAGGTCTTCTGACTTACTCCTTACGCTCGGCGTCTTCCCATCTTTTTGGGTAAAAGAAAGTGACTTAATGTCGGGCGCTGTTAGAGATTACAGCAGCGGGAACTGTCAGGGATTCGCACCCTATTCCCTATTGAGTCCATTACGGACACCATTTATCGTCTGCAAAGATAAGAAAAAAGTCTAAAGTCGTAAGACTAAAGACTAATTTTTTAACCAACAATTGTTCATTGTTTATTGTACATTGTCCATTATACATTATGAATTATGAATTATGAATTCTCAATCATACTCCTTCACCTTGCCTTTCAGCTCGCCGTTCTTGTAGTTGGCTTCCGATTTCACTTTGCCATCTTCGTAATATTCTATCGCAGGTCCGTGCTGAACGTTGTTAGAGAACATTTTACGAGTCTTGACATTACCGTTTTCATAATATGTCTCCTGCACGCCTTCAAATTTTCCATCTTGATAAGTGTACATCACATACTTAGGACCTTGTATTTTTTCTTCAACCATATACCAAGTCGTCACGCCATGTCTCTTACCTTCTTTATATTCCGACTCTTCTTGAACAAAGCCTTTATCTGTATAAATCAAAGACTTACCATTAAGTTTTCCATCTTTATATTCCTGCTTGACAGAGATACGACCATTCTTCCAAGCGAGATTAGTTCCATGAATCAGATCATCTTTATATTCTATCTTCTTGATAATCTTAGCCTGTTTGTCGAATTCGAGATAAAGTCCGTTTTTCTTTCCTTCCTTATATTGAATTATATAATGAGGCAAATCGGAATTAGGATAATTTTCAACCCAATTGCCGACTTTCATTCCATTCAACACATCACCACTCACGGTGATAGCTCCGTAAATCTGTTCAAATTTACCGTCAGCTTGCTCGCTAACTTTCACATTATAAATATGTTGAGAAAAAGTAATGACATTCATCATCGCCATCAAGATTGTAATAACTATTTTTTTCATGATATTATAATATTTAATCAGTTATAACTTGGACACATTCGATGTGTCCTTACATTCTGCCAACTAAAAAAGACGCATCAATGTTAGATATTACAAATCATTGACACGCCTTCTATTTATTCATTCTCGAGACGCATCAATGTTTGTTTGCAGGAAACATTGGTACGTCTCTACATTGTTAATTGTTAATTCTTCATTTATTTCTAATATATTCATCAATGCCCTTAGCGGCTTTCTTACCTGCGCCCATGGCGAGTATCACCGTAGCAGCTCCGCTCACCGCATCGCCTCCTGCGAACACACCCTCGCGTGTGGTCTGCATAGTGACTTCGTCAGCGATGAGACATTTGTGCCTGTTAGCTTCCAAGCCTTTCGTAGTACTTAAAATCAATGGATTAGGTGAAGTACCGAGCGACATGATAACCATATCGACATCGAGGATGAAGTCGGAGCCTGCTTTCTCCACAGGGCTTCTTCTTCCCGAAGCGTCAGGCTCGCCGAGTTCCATCTCAACGCATCTCATGCCTTTGACCCAGCCGTTTTCATCACCCAAAATCTCTTTAGGATTTGTGAGCAATCTGAAGATAACGCCTTCTTCTTTAGCATGATGCACCTCTTCCGCTCTCGCTGGAAGTTCCTGCTCCGAACGACGATAAACGACAGTGACTTCCGAACCGAGACGTAATGCAGTACGTGCAGCGTCCATAGCGACGTTACCGCCACCGACGACTGCCACTTTCTTACCGACAAAGTTTGGTGTCTCGAAACCTTCTTTATATGCAAACAGCAAATTATTTCTTGTAAGGAACTCGTTTGCTGAGACGACGCCACATAAGTTCTCGCCAGGAATATTCATAAACTTAGGAAGACCAGCGCCCGAACCGATGAACACAGCCTCGAAATTCTCATTATCCATCAGATGATCGATGGTGACGGTACGACCTATGATGACATCTTTCTCGAACTTAGCGCCGAGCTTCTTGAGGTTTTCTATCTCATGACGTACGACTGTTTCTTTTGGAAGACGGAATGATGGGATGCCGTAAGATAAAACGCCGCCTAATTCGTGCAATGCTTCAAAGACAGTGACGTCATAACCCATCATAAGAAGGTCTTTGGTACATGTGAGACCTGCAGGACCGCTACCTACGACAGCTACCTTATGTCCGTTCTTTGCGCTTGGCTTCTCAAATTCCACATTGTTTTCGCGTGCCCAGTCGCCGACAAAACGCTCGAGTTTGCCGATAGCTATAGGCTCGAATTTCTTACCCATGACGCATGAGCCTTCACACTGCGACTCTTGCGGACATACACGACCGCATACCGATGGCAATGCCGAGTTTCTGTTGATGACGCGCGCTGCATCTTCAAAGTTACCTTCAGCAACGAAATGAACGAATTGAGGGATTTCAATATTGACAGGACAAGCCTTGACACATTGAGGCACCTTACAGTTCAAGCAGCGTTGTGCTTCAATGATAGCCTCTTCTGCGTCGTAGCCATAACATACTTCTTCAAAGTTAGTGGCTCTCACCTTAGGATCTTGCTCACGTACCGGAACGCGTTTCTTGTTGTCGCGCATCTCTTCCACGATACCGCCTACGTGACATTCATGACCTTCTTCTTTCTCTTCTCTTTCAAGAATCTTATGACCTTCCACGTTGTTATACATAGCCTGACGTTTCATCACATTCTCGAAATCGACTTGTGCGCCATCGAACTCAGGACCATCGACGCAGGTGAATTTAGTCTCACCACCGACAGTAACACGACAAGCGCCGCACATACCTGTACCATCAACCATGATGGAGTTAAGACTGACAGTACATTTGATTCCTAATTTTGCAGAGAGTTGAGAAACGAACTTCATCATGATGAGCGGACCGATAGCAATGACTTCATCATATTGCTTGCCTTCATCGACGAGACGCTGCAACATCTCAGTGACTAAACCTTTATATTGTGAGGAGCCATCGTCAGTAGTGACATATAAGTTAGAGATGGCATCGAGTTCTTTTTCATAAACTAAGAGGCTCTTGGTCTTGGCGCCTACAATGACGTCAGCTTTCACGCCGTGTTCGTATAACCATTTGACTTGCGGATAAATCGGAGCGATGCCGACACCGCCGCCAACGAAAACGTATCTCTTGCTCTTACGTTCTTCGTCTGAAAGATGTACGAACTCCGATGGTCTTCCCAAAGGACCGACAACGTCAGCAAATTTATCGCCAACGTTATATTCCGCCATTCTTCTTGTAGATTTACCGATGGCTTTAAACACTATTACTATAGTGCCTTTTTCTACATCATAATCGCTAATTGTCAAAGGAATACGTTCCGACTTCTCAGTCATCTTCACTATTAAAAACTGTCCTGGCAAAGCCGATTGTGCCAAACGAGGAGCTTCAATCTCAAGTAAAAAAGTCTCTTGAGCCAATTCTTCTTTTCTAACTATGGTAAACATAATTATATAATATTTTAATAAATTAATGCTTAATGAATCACAGGCGCAAAGATAGCAAAAGTCCAAAGACGAAAGACTAAAGGCTAAAGATTTTTTTAGTCACCAAGTCAATTGTTAATTGTTAATTGTTAACTGTTAACTGTTAATTGATTTGGGCGTTCCGGCTACGCCGTCGGGCTTTCCGCTATATCTTTGCTCGCTAAACTGGGAACGGAATCTGGGACCGGGAATTGGGAATGGTATCAAATCCCATCCCCAAAACTCGTTCCCGATATCCGCTCGCAAAGGATGCCGCTCCAATCCCTAACGCGCCCCCATTTCCCGAATCCCGCTCCCGAATTCCGTCCCCGTTCCCCAAATCCCGTTCCCGTCCCTAACGCGCCCCGCACAGACTCAAACTACAATCATTCCTCATCGCCGTCTTCCGGCTTTATGACTTCACTTTTTTTTAATTTCGCATCTAATATGTATCTTAAACTCAAAAAAATCACAAACGGAAAAAGTGATAGAGGCCCTATGCATAATGGAATTATCATAAAAAACAACATTACTACAACATCACGTATTTTTCTTATCATTTCGCCTTTTTTATCGTAGTAACTCTCTCGATATCTCATAACATAAATTGCAACCGAAAAAAACGCGACAGACAGAAAAAGGAAATATATTCCATCATATTCCATAAAATCGAGTTCTAATTTAGATATAACCGCCAATGATATGGCAATACAGAAAAACGGCAATGACAACAATGCCTTTCTAACCTTCTCTTTTTTAGTGCGCTTACAACGAGGAACCAAGACGCGCTTTCTATCTGTAAGCATTCCATCAAAGAAAGCAAAATGTACAAAAAAAGTAACAATAATAGCACAAACTATGATAAGTCCGAAATCAAATCCATCATCAGAATCTGCGCCATCAATCTGTGTATCTGACGAAACCATTTCTGTTACATTTTCAACATTAACTTCATCAGAAGCAAACTCTTCAACAGCGAAACTCGTAACATTAGACAACAACATCACAAGCGCTACAAGTAAAAATCTCATTTTTTTCATAAAAATAATTTATAAAATATTTTTTAACAAATAAAATTATGTAAATAAAGCTTCAGTAATTATGAGCAAAAGTAAATTATTTTTAAGCATAAAAGTTAATTTTTTATTAATATTTATTCAGATATGATTTTTCCTTTACTTTTATCTTCAAAACCATTGACAAGGCGATTTAAAAAAGGTATCTTTGCAATGAGGAATTGACTTAATTAGACGTATCAATGTTTATTTATATTGCAGGTATCATTGATGCATCTCTACTTAATGACATAGGACTGTAGACCGTAGACCGTAGACTGTAGACTTAAAAAAATGAATCTAACTCGTGACATATTGAAACAATATTGGGGTTATCCTTCCTTTCGTCCGATGCAAGAAGACATTGTAGATTCTGTAATTGAGGGAAAAGATACTCTTGCGCTACTTCCTACTGGCGGTGGCAAGTCGATATGTTTTCAGGTTCCTGCGATGGCGATGGAAGGCGTCTGCATCGTCATCACGCCACTCATCTCACTGATGAAAGACCAAGTGATGCATCTAAAAAAAATCGGCATTGCAGCCGCTGCGATCTTTTCAGGAATGCACCATAACGAGATAGAGATAGCATACAACCAAGCGGCTTTCGGCATGCTGAAGTTTCTTTATGTCTCACCCGAGCGTCTCATGACAAAAGAGTTCATC
>JAZOCI010000044.1:0-6307 GCA_045596465.1 Bacteroidales bacterium
ACCCATTGATCCCAATGACGATACATCAAATCGTTGTTTACTCTTCCAGATGAAAGCGGAAGGTCAGGATAGATGTCGGCTACATTGTCTTTGAGTTTTACCTCAGCAATAAACAGAAGCTGCGACTCGTCAGGGGAATATTTGAAACCATTGACACCGCCTTTGACAAAGCTGACTTGTTTTCTGTCGCTGCCGTCAGGATTCATCTCCCAGACCTGCATCTCACCGCTGTCGGCACACATAAACAAAATCTTGGAACCGTCCTTGTTCCATGTAGGACTCAACTCGTTAGCAAAAGATTTGGTAAGACATCTGTTGTTATTACCGTCAATGTCGATGATGTAGATGTCTGTCTTGCTTTTATTTTCAGCTATATTAAAATAGGTAAGGTTATAAACGACATGTTTGCCATCAGGGGAGACGGCATATTCGCCGAGTCGGTTCATCGACCAGAGCGCTTCAGGCGTCATGATGTCGGAGTTGAGAACGATGTCTTGAGGCGGAGTGTAAGCAGTCTCTTTCTCGGACTTCTCTCCGCATGAGGCTAATGATAAAGCAACTAATGCCATGATAATAATGTTTTTTCTCATAATGATATTTTTAATAAAACTTTAATTTTATAGATGAAATGATAGGCAAAGATAATGATTTTATTATTAAATTTGTAATCTAAACTTTTAATATAAATCCATGAGCAAAATGAATGAAACAACGTATGTTCCGCCTTTTACGGTGACAGATGAGATCACGAATCTCGTAATAGAAATCGCAGAAATATTAGGAAGTATATCTGTGTCTGGGGATAATCTGCCTGCACCTATGCTACGAAAGCAAAACAGGATAAAGACAATTCAATCGTCCCTTGCAATAGAAAATAATTCTTTATCTGTAGAACAAATCACAGCTATTGTAGAAGGTAAAAGAGTGTTAGGTCCTCCCAATGAGATTCAAGAAGTTAAAAATGCTATTGACGCATACAATCTTCTTTTTGAATTAAATCCATATAAAGAAGCAGACCTTTTAAAAGCACATCGTTTTATGATGACAGATTTGGTTAAAGAAAACGGAAGATTTAGAAGCGGTGGTGTAGGCGTGTTTGATGGACAGAGATGTATTCACATGGCTCCACCTGCAATACGTGTTCCTATCTTGATAAAAGATTTGATGACATGGGTGAAAAAAACTAAAGTACATCCTCTTATCAGTAGTTGTGTGTTTCATTATGAATTTGAGTTTATTCATCCTTTTGCCGATGGTAACGGTCGAATTGGACGTATGTGGCAGACTTTGTTACTGATGCAATGGAAACCAATTTTTGCATGGCTACCCGTAGAGTCAATAGTTAAAGAACAACAACAGAAATATTACGATGCTATAGCTCTAAGTGATAAGCAAGGTAATAGTGCTATTTTCATTACTTTTATGTTAAAATGTATTCTTTTATCTTTGAAAGAAATGCAGAAAAGTAACCAGAAAAGTAACCAAAAAAGTAACCAGAAAATTCTTACGGCAATGAGTAATAATCCAAATATTACGATTAAAGAGTTGCAGGAACTAATCGGTTTGTCGGAAAGTGGTGTCAAGAAAGTAATTCGTAAACTTACATCTGATGGTCTAATAAAAAGAGTTGGTGCAGCAAAAGGTGGTCACTGGGAAGTCTTGAAATAAAATCTTAAAATCTAATGACACTCGTTTCTCGTCAGCCGACTTTTATTATATTTGCAAAAAAAAATATCATCAATGAGAAAACTTATATTATCACTGTTATTTACAACATTTTTATTGACAGCAAACGCACAGCAGCGTCTTATTTATCAAATGTACGTTTTAGGTTCCAACGATGGCGACACTACTTTCGTGGAAGTTAAACGCTCTGGAAATCAGCTGAAGATACAAGATATTAACGAGTTTGATGGTCAGCTCATTCCTGGAATATCTACCGATATAACGTATGTCGATTATTCGCAAGACTCTGCTTTCTTCCAGATGTCTTATTCAGATGGCGATGAATATTTCTGTTCTTTCCCCTTGAAAAACAACAATGTGACTTTCACAGAAGAAGGCGAGGAGTTGATGAACGGATATAAATGCAAGAAATATCGCACGAGCATAAATTCCAATACTATCGAAGTGTGGATGACAGAGGCTCTCGGATATAACGCGACACCAAGTGTAAGTCGTGGCGCATTAAACGGCGTGATGATAAAACAGCTCATCAATGGCAACAGAGTATTCGAGTTAAAAAATATTAAGAAAGACAGAAAACTGAAAAATGAAATCATACCTAATAGTCTCGGATCTCGTGTCTCCGCTAAAGACATCGATAAAATTTCAAAAGAGAAACTGATAATCAGAGTTCCGGTCTTTGATAACGAACAGATTAACTTCGCCGAGATAGAGAAATTCCAAGGCGAGATTCCTTACGACAGCGTAATTCGTTTTGCTTACGGAACATTGATCTTAAAGAAAATTAACTTACAAAATCTCCCTGAACATTATTCATATTTCATCGAAGTGGAACAACAATCTAATGGCGATGCTTACGACCGCTCTGGTTCCATCTTCGTCATTCCTACCGAAAGAGAATTAAGTTTAAAAGACGCTTTGGTTGATAGCATTCAATTTCTTCATTCTTATACCGACAGAAGAAACATCACTTACAGAGCCATCAAGTTGGAAGACGACTTCCTTCCTGTTGTCGAGCTGATGCGTTTCTTCACTCCATTCGGCGTAAATCATTATAACAATGCAGTTTATATCGACGGATTGGAATGGCATGACGTGGCGTATTATAAACAAGACGTCACCGACGTGAGCAAGCATCTTCGTGGTGACGTACTTATTGGAGCTTTCATCGGGAATTATGATGGCGGTGGACATAAGCTTAGTTTAGATGTCGTCGCATATCCAAGCGATTATTCTTGGGATTTAAGTCAGAACGACGACTGGACTCTGCCTTTGTTCAACACATGCAACGTGATGGAAATGGCAGGTCAGCATTATGGAAGAATGTTTAAGACCGACAGCCTCACCGTAGAATTTGAAGTGCCAGAGAATGTCAGCGATTTAAGACTCAGATATATCAGCACCGGTCACGGTGGCTGGGGCGGTGGCGATGAGTTCAATCCTAAGGAAAACACTATCATTATCGACGGAGAGAAAGTATTTACACACACTCCATGGCGTTGCGACTGTGCTACTTACAGAGAATATAATCCAGCATCAGGTAACTTCTGGAACGGGACATCGTCTTCTGACTTATCACGTTCTGGTTGGTGTCCAGGAACAGCAACGCAAGCTGTATATTTCGACTTGTCATTCTTAAAACCAGGAAAACATACTATCACGATAGCAATACCGCAAGGCGATGATGTCGGAAGCAGCTTCAACCACTGGATGGTGTCGGGGATTTTGTTGGGAATTAACAATTAACAATTGACAATTAACAATTAACAATTTATTGACTTATTGTCTCATTGACTTATAGACTTAAAATGAAGATTGCGGTTAATACACGATTGTTGCTTAAAGATAAGTTGGAAGGCATCGGCTGGGTGGCTTACGAATGTCTGCGTCGTATCGTGAAGTCGCATCCTGAGGTGGAGTTTTATTTCATCTTCGACAGAAAACCCGATGAGAGATTTATCTTCGCCGAGAACGTAAAACCCGTAGTGCTTTTCCCGCAGGCTCGTCATCCTTTTTTATATATAGCGTTCTTTGAGTTCGCAGTGGCACGTTTCCTCCGTAAGTTAAAACCTGATTTATACCTTTCGACTGACGGATATTTAAGTCTGAGAAGTAAGACCAAACAGATAGCTGTATTTCACGATCTTAACTTTGAACATTTCCCTCAGGATTTTCCTAAGATTCATCTCTGGCATTACAAGAAATATTTTCCGAAATATGCAAAGAAAGCCGATCGTATCATCACGGTTTCTGAGTTTTCAAAGAAAGACATCTGCGAATGTTACGGCATAAATCCGGATAAGATTGAGGTCGCTTATAACGGCGCTAACGAGATTTTTTCTCCTATAAGTGAAGACGTTAAGATAAATATTAGAAATCAATATTCTGAAGGCAAGCCTTATTTTATGTTCGTAGGTTCCTTGCATCCTCGTAAGAACTTGGCTCGACTTTTCACTGCTTTCGATTTGTTTAAGAAGAAAAACGATAACGACATAAAGCTCGTCATTGTCGGTAATAAGAAGTGGTGGACTGAGCCGATTAAGAACGCTTACGATGCTATGACACATAAAGACGATGTGATTTTTGTTGGAAGATTATCGGCAGAGGATTTGCGTTTTGTCACGGCAGCTGCCTTGGCTTCGGTTTATGTATCTTATTTTGAAGGCTTTGGTATTCCTATCGTAGAGGCTTTCAAGTGCGACACTCCCGTCATCACTTCCAATGTCACTTCGATGCCGGAAGTCGCTACCGATGCCGCATTGCTCGTAGATCCTTTTAGCGTTGAGTCTATTGCCGATGCGATGGAGAAAGTCTTAGATGAAGATGTGCGTAATGAATTGATAGAGAAGGGCAGGAGAAGAAGAGAAGATTTCTCATGGGATAAAGCTGCTGAAAAATGGTGGGAGAGTGTTTTGAAATTATGAATTAGGAATGAGGAATGATTGTAGAGATGTAATTGTTGCGTCTTGATAAGAATTAAATAAAATAATAAATATTAACAATGACTGTTGACTGTGGTCTGTAGTCTGAAGTCTGAAGACAAAAATAATAAAGTATGAACGTATTAGTATTAGGTTCCGGTGGTCGCGAATATGCTTTGGCATGGAAGATCGCGCAAAGTAAATCTGTTAATAAAATCTACATCGCTCCGGGTAACGCCGGCACAAATGCGATAGGCGAGAATATAAATATCAACATCGCTGATTTTAATATTGTAAAAGAAACAGTCTTGAAACTCAATGTCGAGATGGTCGTTGTCGGTCCTGAGCAACCGCTCGTTGACGGCATCGTCGATTTCTTTAAAAATGATAATGAGTTAAAAAATATTAAGATTATTGGTCCAGATAAAAAAGGAGCTCAGTTAGAAGGCAGTAAGGCTTTCGCTAAAGACTTCATGGAGAAATATAATGTCCCGACAGCTTCTTGTTTCACAGTGACTTCATCTAACCTCGAAGAAGGATTGAAATATCTCACGACGCAGAAAGCTCCTTACGTACTCAAAGCCGACGGCCTCGCAGCAGGTAAGGGCGTTCTCATCATCGACTCATTGGAAGAAGCTCAAAGTGAGTTGAAAGACATGCTCTCCGGTAAGTTCGGCTCCGCTTCTGCAAAAGTCGTCATCGAGACTTTCTTAAAAGGTATTGAAGTTTCTATGTTCGTGCTGACCGACGGTGAGCATTATGTAGTGCTTCCTGAAGCTAAAGATTATAAACGTATAGGCGATGGCGACACAGGTCTTAACACAGGCGGCATGGGCGCCGTTTCTCCTGTTCCTTTCGTGACAAAAGACTTCGTCAATAAGGTAGAAGAAAGAATCATAAAACCTACAATTCAAGGACTTAAAGAAGAAAATATCGACTATAAAGGATTTATCTTCATCGGCTTGATGAACGTTGATGGCGACCCGTATGTCATTGAATATAATGTGAGAATGGGCGACCCTGAGACAGAAGGCGTCATGACACGCATCGACTCCGACTTGTTGGAATTGCTCGATGCCTGCGCTCAAGGCAGATTAGACGAAGTGGATTATAAGACATCACCAAATACTTCTGTGACAGTGATGTTGGTATCTGGCGGCTATCCTGAAGATTATAAAAAAGGCATGCTGATGACAGGTTTCGATGAACTCACAGAAGATTGCATCATAGCTCATGCTGGAACGAAACTCAACGATAAAGGCGAAGTCGTGACATCAGGCGGTCGTGTCATCGCTGTGACAGCTCACGGAAAAGACATAGAAGAAGCTCGTAACAAAGCTTATCAAAATGTTGAGAAAATAAAGTTTGAAGGCGTCAATTATCGTCACGACATTGGTTTAGATCTTATGAAATTCTAAGATGTTAAATTTTTTTAAGCATAGTTATATCTCGCAGCAAGTCGCTGTCGTTTTGATGGCTCTTGTATTATGGATGCCGGCATTCATCACAAAGTCGGCATTCATACCCGGCGAGAACACCACACCTTTATATAATATAATAATATCAATATTCGATTTCTCGCCAGTATTACTCAACATCATAGCATTTGTGGTGTTTCTCTTCGGCGTATTCTTCTTTAACTCAGTACTTTCTGCCAACAGATTGGTACAGAAAAACAACACTATAGGAGCGAAGTCGGA
>JAZOCI010000045.1:0-49002 GCA_045596465.1 Bacteroidales bacterium
TTCTATGAAGCCATCTTTGTTACTCTTGATATTGAGCATGTTCTGTAATCTTTCAACGAAGTCGGAGGCCCAAGCGGTCTTAGGAAGACAACCACTGGATTCAACGCCTCTAACTTGTTAAATAATTTTAAGTCGACATCATCCATATAGATATGCGAACTTTTTGATATGCTGAAACCGAAATCGATCATAGTTTACAATTTACAATTAACAGTTAATAATGACTTTCACCTTTTACCTTTCTCCCTTTCTCCCTTTAATCCTTTAATCCTTTCCCTCTTTCATCCTTTCCCCAAATATCTATAAACCTCCATAGCAGCTGAGCGTGCTTCCGTCAAGGTGTCGGGTAAAGTCTTAGGTGATGTGCAGGCTCCTGCTACGAAGACGCCCTTTTCTTTAGTCTTGTTGAGTCCTATGAAAGTGTCGCTGTTTTCTATGAAGCCATCTTTGTTACTCTTGATATTGAGCATGTTCTGTAATCTTTCAACGCCTTCAGATTTTTCCATACCACACATCAATACCAATAAATCTAATGTCATTTTCATCGGCGTGCCGAGAAGGGTGTCTTCAGCTTTTATCACCAATCTGCCTTCTATGTTCTCTGAAACTTCGCAGACACGTCCTCTCACACATTTGATGTCGAAGTCTTTCTGTGCTTTGAGATATAAATCCTCGTAGCCTTTGCCGAACATTCGTAAGTCCATATAAAAACAGTAGACATCGGCATCAGGAAATTCTTCTTTTATCTCGCATGCTTGTTTTAAAGCTGTGGCACAGCATACTTTAGAGCAATATGTGTTATTGACTTTCACATCTCTCGAACCGACACAATGTACAAAACCGATGCGCTTTGGCTCTTTGATACGCTCGTCATTGTGAGTCTTGAAATAATGTTCCAACTCAGCATTGGTGATCACATTATTGTAAATTCCGTAACCATATTCCTGTTTTTTCTCTGCCTTAAAGAGATCAAATCCAGTGCAGAGTACAACAGCAGAAACATCGTAAGTCTTGTTATTAGTGAGAGTTACGTGAAATATCTCGTCTTCTTTCTCTATGCTCGAGATGCGGGAGTTTAACTTTATCTCCACATCTTTGACTTGTTCTTTAAGTCTTTCAAGTAGTTCTTGAGCTTCTTCACTCGATGGGAAAAGTCGGTCCCACTGGGCGAGATGTCCGCCTATTTTGTCATTTCTCTCAATAATTATAGGTCTAAGACCGAGGTTTTTCAGCTGATAAGCAGTCTCTAATCCTGCTGGACCTGCTCCTATTATCAATACTGTATGTTCTTTCATAGTTTTTAATGACAACTGTCAACAGTCAACAGACAACGGTCATTGTTTATTGACTAATTATTTATACTATTTTTATGTTGATAGGGTTTTCTGGCGTTCCTAATTCTTTGTTATTTACGCCTTTATATTTTGCCTTAGGGTCGTATTCTATTCCCATCTTCTCCAATAATGGCTCTATCGCGACTTGGTGCATCTGTAATCCTAAGTCCCAAGGGTTGTAGCCCATCACCAAGCCTGCCACTTCTTCGTAGGTCAAGGCTGGAATGCCGTAGCCGTTTTTGCCGTAGGTCTTGCCGGTCTGTTCCGCGATGACATATTGCCATCTGTCTAAGAAATAAGGACATCCAGGACAGTTGGTGATTATCAAGTCGGGCTCGTAAGGTTCCATCGACTCGAATTTCTTGTAGGTGTTCGACATGGAATAGCCTCTGTTAGCTTGCACGAAATATTGACGGAATCCGAATCCGCAACATTGACGGCGTTCTGGATAGTCGACGACTTCTCCGCCCCATGCTTCTATCATTCCAGCTAAGACGTGAGGATATTCCGCTCCACCAAATCCCTTCGATGGAAACATCTTAGCATAATGACAACCAATATGTTCAACTACTTTCAAAGGCTTGCCTGTCTTGGCATTGACGAGTTTGAACTTGGCTTGTTTCGCTATCTCATGACGGAATTTATAAATGATGTCGCTGGAATGTGCGAGGTATTTTGGCTTGGCAAATTCTTTCTTGCAAGAGTCCCAGAGATATTGACGTATCTTGGCTTCCAACTCGGGGAACTCGTGCCATGTCTCTAATGTCTCTGTGTAACAGCCGAATGAGGTGATGCAAGAGCAGACATAGTTTTCGTAGCCGCTTTCGTGCATCAAGGCAAACTGACGCGCTATGATTGTCATGGCTGTCTCCTGAGGAATGCTATCGCTGTGATATGCAATGCCTCCACATGTGGTGTGATACGGATTCTCGTAAAAGTCCTTGCCTAATTTATTTCTCGTTATATCTAAAAATGTGACTTCTGATGCTGGGAAGAACGACTGACGAATGCAGCTTCTTACATAATAATAATGATCATCAGGAATATCTTTTTGATAATCAGCCCAAATTTTTTGTTTACCTTCTACTATCATGATTATCCGTTGTTAAGATGTTTTTCGATATTGTTGGTTGTATAAACTTTTTTGAAATATTCTTCATCGGAGAGATTTTCCTTTTGTGCCTGAAGATGAGCGTCGTTGATGACTTTATTCATCAAGTCGGTGGCGCCTGTCACGTCGAAGATATTTTTCAGTTGGTCTAAGCTCTCTTGTGGTATCTTACGCAGTCCGCCCGGGCCTTCGCCGTCTAAGTTGGAACCCATACGTTTATGTACGTCATCTAAATGTTCATTGATCCACTTGCCGACAGTGCCAAATTCTTTATGTGTTTCGTAATCGAAGTTACGAGGATAGATGCAATAGCCGTGATTTAAAATGTTGCTGCATAAGTCCTTGACGACTACATACTGTTGCCTTCCTTTCTCCGATTCCAAATAATAACCGGTCTCCATCGCGAGTTTACGAAGCGCCATGATTATCAAACCCGGAGCATTGCCACGAGGACAACGTGTCACGCACGACATACATTCGCCGCAGTACCAGATGGTATCGCTTTTCAATAATTGTTCAAGCTCGTCTTCGTCCTTACGCTGAACGATATTTACAATATTCTTAGGATTATATTTGTAAAACTCTGCTGCCGGACAAACCGCAGTACACACTCCGCAATTCATACAAGCCTTGAGACCTTCCTTCACACGGTAGTCTTCCTGCAACCTCTCAAAAAGATGTCCTATATATATATTATCTGACATGTTTCAATAATTAAGTAAAATGATATATAGTAAAAACGTTTACTAATTTTATAGATGCAAAAGTAATAAAAAAACAGGAAAAAAGATATAATGTTTACAACTTTTCAATGAAAATTTGTGTTACGACATCAATTCCTTTCTTGTCGTATCGTCGAATTTCTCTATTGCATATCGCAGCATGGTGCGTGGCATCTCTAACTTACGCTCTTTCATGAACTTATATAAACGTTCAGCATCGCGTTTGCCAGCTTCGCGTAGCATCCAACCTATCGCCTTGTGCATCAGATCGTGTTTGTGATGTATCATCTTTAAAGAAAGATTGTAAGTGTCGTCCAAGTCGTTGTTTCTTATGAACGTAAGAGTTGAGACGATGGCAATTCTGTTGTCCCACAACAAATCGCTTTCTGCCAATTGATATAAAATATCTCGCTTTTTGTTGAGCAAATATCTCCCGACAATCTGTGGCGCACTTAAATCGACCAAGTCCCAATTGTTGATATATTTCGTTTGTGAGAGATAAAAATCGAATGTCTCTTTTGAGACTTCTTTCTTTGAATTGTGAATAATAATTAACAAAGCGCACATTCTCATTTCGTGCCAAGGACTTTGTAACAATTCTTTAATAACATCAAAATCAACGTCTTTAAATTCTTTTGCGACAGCTCTTATGTTAGGAACCGTCACGCCTATGAATTTGTCGCCTTCACCGTATTGTCCTTTCCCCGTCTTGAAAAATCGAGGCAAAACGACTTTCTTTTCCTCATCAGAACGAGAAACTAATCGAGATTCTATGATGCTAAGATATTGTGACACAGAATATATCATTCCAAATTCTACATTATTCATTGTACATTGCCAAGACGCATTAATTACAGATCTTTCATTTTCATTGGTGTAATTGGTACGTCTCTACAATTGTACATTGTTCATTAACTCTAAACTTTCAATTATTAACTTTTCATCAATCTCCATCATGCAACGAAAATGTTTTTTCGGACATTCCTTAAATCCCAACTTACTACAAGGACGACATCTAACATCTTTACGTTCAACGATATGACATTTCTCAGGCTCTTTTGGAAGATATGGATACATGCCCAATTCGGGAACTGTATTTCCCCAAACCGAAACGATGTTCTTATGAAAAGCAGCCGCGATGTGCATCAAACCAGTGTCGTTAGTCAACACAGAATCAGCATTTTTCACAATAGATGCCGACTGTTCAAGATTTATCTTGCCAACTAAATTTAAAATCTGAGAATCTGAACTACAATCTTGTGAACAATGTCTGTCGTCAGTAGACTGTTGACTGTTGACTCCATAAATAATCTCATTCGCTCTTTCAACATCATCGGGACCGCCGAGGAGCACGACTGGCTTGTTAATTTTCTTTATGATTTCAACGATTTTTACAGCAGGTAAAATCTTGGTCTTATATGTTCCGCCTATCACAAAAGCATAATAACCTTTCTGGAAATTCTCTGGCAGTTGACGTATATCGTAATTGTTTTTTTCTGAAATAAAAAAGTCTAAACCTTGATAATCATTATTTACACCTAATTTCTCAACTGCCTTGAAATATCTATCGACGATATGAATATCGGGCATGAGATTGATTCTAAATGTCGATAATAAAAACTTCCTGAAATTAAGTTTCGGGAATGAAGCATGAGGACGACCTAAAGCGCGTGTAACTCTCACACTGCGTTTGTTCTTCTGTAAATCAACTACATAATCATAATGCTCTATCTTCAGCTCCTCGATATTTTTCTTTAATGAATCATCAAATTCATATACCTTATTAATATGTGGGTTTGTCTTGTACAGATTACTGAATTTCTTTTTCGTCAGGACATGAATCTCAACATCTTGAAGCTGATTCTTCAAACAACGAATTACGGGTGTTGTCAATACAATATCACCTATAGAACTAAACCTTATTACAAGTATCTTCCTCATAATTATGCATTATGCATTATGAATTAACCTCTCCTCTCTGAAGATGATTTCCACTGTCTCGTCGTAAACCTCTAAGTTATTTATTTTCTTGATTTTACGCCATATACTCTGAGGATTTTCAAAGGAGTTCATCATATATGACCAAAGTTCTTTCATGCAACCTATTATCTTAGGACTTCCGCCTGCATTACGCAGTCTTTCAAGATAAAGTGAGACGATGAAATGATGTAGTTTCTTTTTTCTTTCCTCGTAGTCGAAGGTTTTGCCTTTTATCTCATCGGCGAGGAACGGATTGGTTAGCAAGCCTCTGCCAAGCATAAACATCGAGACTGACGGTAGTTTCTCGCTTATTCTCTTATAATCTTCAACGGAGAAAATGTCGCCGTTATAAACCAAAGGACGTTTTATAAGCGGTGCTATCTCGGCAAATCTTTCCACGTCGGCATTGCCTGTATAAAGCTGTTTGCCGATACGAGGATGTATTATGATTTCACTGAAAGGATAAGCGTTGAAGCTGTCGATAAGTTCTTCTATCTCAGTGTCTTTAAAATATCCGAGCCGACATTTGAGGCTGAATTTTATTTCTATATTGTTAAAGACTTTATCAAAAATCTCTTCCACTTTCTGAGGTTCTGCCATGAGACCGCAGCCTCTTGTCTTGTTGGCAACTCTCGGGAACGGGCAACCCATATTGAGGTTTATCTCCTTATAACCCATCGCCTGACATTGTTGCGCGAAACGTATTATCTCGTCAGCATCGTTGCCGAGAATCTGTGGCGTTAAAGTGTTGACATCGTTATAGTTAATATCAATTTCCTTTACCTTGAGGCTTCTGCTGTTTTCCTTATGAATGCCTGTGAAAAAAGGGGTGTAGAATTTATCGATACCACTGAAATATTCTTTGAAAAGATTTCTATATACAGCGTCGGTAATGCCTTGGAAAGGCGCTAAACTCAAGGTTATCATCTCTTTATCATTATTGATTTTACAAAACTAAAACAAAGTAACAAGACTGCTATCAAAGATGCTATTCTATAAAGATAATCGCCATGTTGCGAATAGAATGTCATTTTATCATTGACATTCAATGTGTTGCGTAAAGCTACAGGCTCCCAATAATCGCTTTGTTCAACAACGTCGCCTCTTTGGTTTATGAAACCGGAAATGCCTGTGTTGGCGGAACGCGCAACGCTACGTCGATTTTCTATGGCTCGTAATTTAGACATTTCAAAATGCTGCCTGTGACCTTGAGTGTCGCCCCACCAACCATCGTTGGTGATGACAAATATCATATTAGCTCCTTCTCTCACAAAATCAGTGACATAACCACCAAATACCGACTCATAACAAATCAATGGAGCTACATTGTAATTTTGAGTTTCTGAGTTGCCGATATGTTGATATGTTGAGTTTTTATATGTGAATGTTGTTGTTTCGTCTTCCGACTTCAAAGTTCCAACGGTTCCGCCTAAGTCGATGGCAAGATTTTTTATCGGTCGCAAGAACCACCACGAAGGCATCATCTCGACTCCAGGCGTTAATCTTGATTTCTGATGTATCTGAATATCAGTTGTATCGTTTATTGATAAAGCCGTGTTATAAGCGTAATAATATTCATCGGCATCATAAAACTTACGAGCCGCGAAGTCGTTTTTGTCAGACGCCATTCCGTAGGTACTCGCTCCGATGACGTACGTTATATTGTTGTTCCTCGAAAATAACTTCAGCTCTCTTATAGAATAATAGCTACCTAATCTTTCTATCCATACATTCTCTTGTATTGATGACTCGGGACTTACCACAAATCGTGTCTTCTCTGTTATCAATGGCTCTGCTAAACTGAAATTACGATTTAGATTCTCTGCTGCAGATAATCTGAATTGTTCAGTATATGGGTCAATATTCGGTTGAACGACAACGACTTCAACATCTTCGCCTTTCTCTTCGTATGAATTATACATTATCTTACTGATAATTATCGGGACAAAGACTACTGCCAAAAATATCAACAATCGACTCACTGCGTCTCTGCGTCTCTGCGTCACGGAGTCACTGAGTCTTTTAATAATATTATAAGCTAAGATGTTAGCGAGAAGTACCCAAACAGTTCCACCAGCGATACCTGTAAACTCATACCATTGAATCCAAGTGTGATTATGAGAGAATACGTTTCCTATATTGAGCCATGGCCAATTGATTTGCCAGTTAAGATGCAGATTTTCAAAAGCTAAGAAAAATATTATCAGGAGGAAATATCCTTTTTTGTTGTTAAAGATTTTTTTTCTTGTGAAATGATAGAGCCAGAATGTCGTTGCCATGAATGCGCTGTTGAGCAATATCATAACGATGGAACCTGCGGGTGTGCTGTTCCAGACCCACCATGTCGTCAAGGCATTCCATACTAAAAACGTCAGAAACGAAAGCCCGAAAACGCTGCCAACTTTTTGACTTGTTGTCTCGTTCACTTGTTGACTTCCTATTTTATCTTGAAGAAAAATAATAGGAACGAAAGCTATGAATATCAATGGTGTAAATCCATTAGTTGGCCATGACGCCGCGATGAGCAAGCCACTCAATAATGCCAATGAAATTCTGCTAATACGTTTCATCATTTCATTTTGAAATAGTTATAAATCTTAAAACTGTCGTCTAAGAATATCAACGAGGCGTTGCCGTTACGTTCTATCTGATTTATGCTTTCCTCAAAAAGTTCCGAAATAAGGTCAATGTTGTTGTTTGAGATGAAAGGTGCGAAATTTCTCAGGAAATTCTTTTCGTCTTCCGGAAGAAATACGTTGTTTATCAATCCGTTATTGATAAACAAAGCGTTATGGAACATATTGAGTCCGTAAGCAAGGAATTCTTTCTGTTTTTCTCTTCCTAATGGCTTGATGTCGTTAGCGATGAAGTCGATGAGTTCTGGTGCGCTGAACTTGAAGCAATAGCGCATCCATTTCTGAAAATAAGAGAAATAAATCTTCTCGTTATCTTCATTATCAATATGATATAAAGCTGAAATCCAGTTTCCGTCAGCAAGTAAGGCTGCATTAGAAGCTGAGGCAGCATCAACATTAAGACGTTGTCTTAGAGCATTTTCTATCTCATCTTGACCAAGTTGTGGTATTTTCATCAACACTGTGCGAGAGCGTATCGTCGCGAGCAGTTCCTCTTGATTTTCGGAAATTAAGAGGAAGACGGTTTTCTCTGGCGGTTCTTCTAATAACTTAAGCAGTTTGTTTGAGGCTCCCAAGTTAAATTTCTCCGCCATCCAAATTATCACAATCTTATATTCAGATTCGTAGGTTTTGAGACTTAACTTTCTCATTATCGTAGCCGCATCTCGCACATTGATAATGCCTTGCTTGTTTTCAACGCCAAGAGTGTCATACCAATTAGAAAGATTTGCATAACACTTGCACGATTGCAGATATTCGCGCCATTCCGTCAGAAATAAATCAGACTCGGGTTCTTTTTTTACCGACTTTGTCGTCGTATTTGGAAATAAAAAATGTAAGTCAGGATGTGCTAAATTATTGAATTTTTTGCAGGAAGGACATTGTCCGCAGCTGTCGTTTTCTTGTCGGTTCGTACAATTGATATATTGAGCGTAAGCGATTGCCAATGCGAGCTTTCCCGTTCCTTCTGGACCTAAGAACAACTGCGCATGGGCAACACGATTCTCTCTTACACTCTGTATAAGTTTTTTCTTAATATCTTCTTGACCGATAATCTGAGAAAACAACATAATTCAATTAACAATTAACAATTATGAATTATGAATTTGCATTATGCATTATCCTCAATCCATTGTGTCACTTCTTCTAATTGAAGTGCTGGCACGTCCATCTTGTTTTTCTTACGTAAGCCGTTGAGTTTCTCGCGTAATGCAGCAGGCTTCTCAGCTTTCAACATATCTACGGAAGTGTAGCCGGCTTTGATAAGAACCTGTGCCCATACTTCAGGAACGCCTATTTCCATGAAGTCTTGTTCTGTAGCGACTTTCTTGACTTTTTCAGGACGCATGGTAGGGAAGAAGAGAACTTCTTGAATTGCTAATTGACCAGTGAGTAACATCACCAATCTGTCGATGCCGATTCCCATTCCTGATGTTGGAGGCATACCATATTCCATAGCGCGCAAGAAATCTTGGTCGATGAACATAGCCTCGTTGTCGCCGCGTTCTGAGAGTTTCATCTGTTCTTCGAAACGAGCGCGTTGGTCGATAGGGTCGTTCAACTCAGTATAAGCGTTGGCTAACTCCTTGCCATTGACCATAAGCTCGAAGCGTTCTGTAAGTTCCGGATTGTCGCGATGACGTTTGCAAAGTGGCGACATCTCAACAGGATAGTCGGTGATGAAAGTAGGTTGGATATAAGTGCCTTCGCATTTCTCGCCGAAGATCTCGTCGATGAGCTTGCCTTTACCCATTGTGTCGTCGATTTCTATATTGAGTTGTTTACAAACCTCACGAAGTTGAGCCTCGTCCATTCCGGTGATGTCGATGCCTGTCTTTTCCTTGATGGAGTCAATCATGGAGATACGTTTGAAAGGACGTTTGAAACATATTTCGTTATCGCCTACTTTCACTGTATCGGTACCGAAGACTTCTGTCACGACGCGTTCGATCATTCTTTCGGTGAAGTCCATCATCCAGAGATAATCTTTATAGGCGACATATATTTCCATGCAGGTGAACTCAGGGTTATGAGTGCGGTCCATACCTTCGTTGCGGAAGTTACGTGAGAACTCATAGACGCCGTCGAAGCCACCTACGATAAGACGTTTGAGGTAAAGCTCGTTGGCGATACGCATGTACATAGGTATGTCTAAAGCGTTATGATGTGTGATGAAAGGACGAGCTGTGGCGCCGCCAGGGATAGATTGTAAGATTGGAGTCTCTACTTCAAGATAACCGTTTTCGTTGAAGAAGTTACGCATTGAGTTGATGATCTTGGTACGAGCGATGAAGATATTTTTCACTTTATCGTTGACAACCAAGTCGACGTAACGCATACGATAACGTTGTTCCGGATCGGTGAAAGCGTCATATACGACACCGTCTTTTTCTTTAACTATTGGAAGAGGACGCAACGATTTGCTGAGCACTGTCAGTTCTTTGACATGGATTGAAACCTCGCCGGCTTGTGTGCGGAAGACGAAACCTTTGACGCCGATGAAGTCGCCGATGTCTAAGAGACGTTTGAATACTGTGTTATATAAAGTCTTATCTTCGTCAGGACAGATTTCGTCGCGTTTGATATAAAGCTGAACGCGACCGTGAGCGTCTTGAAGCTCGCAGAATGATGCCGCTCCCATGATACGACGACTCATGATACGACCGCCAATGCTCACATTCTCAAACTTTTCCAAGTTGTTGTCGTCAAATTCTTCTGCAATCTGAGCAGTGTTTATATTGACTTCAAAAGCTGCCTGTGGATAAGGATTGATACCTAATTTGTATAACTCGTTCAAAGAGTTCCTTCTGATTTGTTCTTGTTCGCTTAACATAATATATTGAAATTATTCATTTGCTTTTAAACTTACAAATATAATAAAAGTCTAAAGACAAAGGGTAAAAGACGAAAGATTTTTTTTATCATCATTTATTGTCAAGACGCATCAATTACATATTGTTAATTTCATTGGTGTAATTGGTACGTTTCTACATTCTTAATTCTTTTTAACAAAAACAATCCTCATCTTTCCAATGGCGGTGTTTTGTTCAGAATAAATCTTGTTATCTTTCAATATTCCTAATTTATTATTATTGGAGGTAGCATTCATGAACGTGATTTCCGACCTTTCATTTATCGCATAACGATAGTTGCCATCATACGACATCATCTTGATATAAACGATGCTATCATTCTTGAAAATCAATTCGTTCTTACTCTCTTCATTTCCGATCTGAGAAATCATTTCCGGAGTGTTGCGTCTCTCGTCGAAGTCTAACTTTAAATCATCGACAATCCAACGTCCTTCCAAAGAGAAATCCGGCGACGAACAAGAACACATCACGAATAAAATTACAAACGAAAATATTTTAAATAATGCCTTCATAAATTTTGAATTAAAAGAAACGAGTTTGAATATAAGGGACGCAGCAAGCCACGTCCCTACATATATTAATTGTCAATTGTCAATTGTTAATTTATATAACTCCCTGAATTCGCATCCATTCTCTACCTTCAGCGCAGCAGGCTTCGACTTCAGTCACTGTCTTTGGTATCGGACGGCCGAGAACTCTGACGCCGTCGTTGGTAATCAACAAATCGTCTTCAATTCTGATTCCGCCGAAGTCTTTGTAAGTCTCAACTTTATCGTAGTTGATAAATTCCTTATGTTTACCTTCTGCTTTCCAGATGTCAATTAAAGTAGGAATGAAATAGATTCCAGGTTCATCGGTGACGACCATTCCTGGTTTGAGAACCTTGCCGCAGCGTAATCCTCTAAAACCTTCTTTTGTTGCACGAGGTGTTTCAGCATCGTAACCTACGTTATTTTCACCGAGACCTTCCATGTCGTGGACGTCCATGCCGAGAGCGTGACCCAATCCGTGAGGCATAAATAAATAATGTGCGCCAGCCGCGAGAGCATCATCGACGTTGCCTTTCATCAGACCTAAAGCATTCAAACCTTCGATGATAGTACGGCATGCCAAGACGTGCATGTCGAAATATCTGTTGAAAGGACGAGTGTTGTTGATGACTTCCATATTGGCTTTCAACACGATGTTGTAAATGTCGCTCTGACGCGAGTTGAATTTACCACCTACAGGAATAGTACGTGTGAAGTCGGAAGCGTAATAGTTCTTGGTTTCAGCACCAGCATCGCAAACCATCAATCTGCCTTCTTGAAGTACGTTGTTATGATTGTGGTTATGCAATGTCTGACCATCGACGCTGAGGATTACGGGGAAAGAAACGCCGTAACCGTTTGATATAGCGATGCCTTCCACTGCGCCAGCGATTTCTTGTTCTATGACGCCAGGCTTACACATCTTCATCGCTGTGGTGTGCATGTAATATGCAGTGTTAGCAGCCTTCTCCATATCTTCAATCTCTACATCAGATTTAATCTCACGAAGTTTAACTACTTCAGCGATAAGTTCTTGACTTACATATTTCGAGAGATTGTCGATTGTTATGTTGAACCAGTTGGCGAGTTTTATCTTCATATCGCCTCGATAAGGAGGAAGGATATGGATTTGTCTTCCTTTGGCGACTGCATCGCGAAGATATTCTGCGAAACCGTTGATGTCGCGGGTTTGTTTGACAGCTATCATCTCACCTTGCTCTGTAAGCGATGGAAGGTTGCCACACCAAATAATATCGTCTATTGTTATTTCTCTACCGAAGAGGATTTCCTCGCCCGACTCGAAGTCGACGACGCCGACCAAGTCAGGAGTGTCTAAACCGAAGAAATAGGCGAAGTTACTATCTTGACGATAGCGATAAGTGTTGTCTGGATAATTGAGAGAAGCCTCGTCGTTAGCAGGGAAGAATGCGATTCCTTTAAGACCCGACTTCAATAAAGCGGCGCGACGGCTCGCAAAGATTTCTTTTGAAAACATATTATTTAGTTTTTGAGGACAACAGTCAACAGTCAACGGTCAAAGGTCAACAGTCTTTGTCCATACGTTAATATTATCTTTTTTGTTTAAGGCTTAAAACTTTAGACAGTTGTCTTTGGTCTTTAGCCATTTTTATTGTAACAAAGATGATGATTTTTAGCTATCAGCAATTCTTCATTCTCAATCAAGTTTTTCGAGGCATTCTGCGATGTTCTTCTCGATACGTTTCAGAACGTCGTCAGATTCGGCTGCTTTCTCGAATTTCTTGCCTGTGACTTTTTCATAAAGTTCGATATAACGTTCAGAAATGCTGTTGACGATTTCAGGAGTCATTTCTGGAACTTGCTGACCTTCTTGACCTTGGAAGCCGTTAGCCATGAGCCATTCACGTACGAACTCTTTAGAAAGCTGTTTCACAGGAAGACCTTTTTCGAAGCATTCTTCATATTGATCAGCGATGAAATAACGTGATGAGTCAGGAGTGTGGATTTCGTCCATGAGATATATCTGGTCGCCAATCTTACCGAATTCATATTTTGTATCGACGAGGATAAGTCCGTGTTTAGCGGCAATTTCACTACCGCGTTGGAAGAGTTTATAAGTGATTTCTTCTATTTGTTTGTAATCTTCTTCGCTGATAAGTCCTTGGCGGATAATCTCTTCACGAGAGATGTCTTCATCGTGACCTTCATCGGCTTTTGTCGTTGGAGTGATGATAGGTTTTTCGAAGCGTTGATGTTCTTTCATGCCGTCAGGGATTGGCACGCCACAGATCTCGCGTTTGCCACTTTTGTATGTGCGCCAAGAACTTCCGGTGAGGTAGCCACGGATAATCATCTCGACAGGGAAAGGCTTGCAGAGTTTACCGACAGTCACCATCGGGTCTGGAGTAGCGATTTTCCAGTTAGGAACGATGTCTTTTGTCTCATCTAAAAACAATGCTGCAATCTGATTCAAGACCTGGCCTTTGTAAGGAATACCTTCTGGAAGAATCACGTCGAAAGCAGAGATACGGTCAGAAGCGACCATTACAAGATATTTATTATCAATAAAATAGACATCACGAACTTTGCCGTGATATACTTTTGTTTGACCTTTGAAATTAAAATCTGTTTTTGTTAAAGCTTTCATTCTTATATTTTTTAAGTTAATATTAATTGTCTACGGTCTACAGTCTACAGTCTAAGTTAATGGGTTAGAGTCAGAGTTAGAGTTAGAGTTAGAGTCAGTATCAGTGTCAGAGTAATATTTCTTATATGCGTTTACGATGTCGGTGACGAGTTTATGACGGACGACGTCTTTTTCGTTAAGGAAGATAAATTCTATACCGTTAACATCTTTTAACACTTCTGTTGCCTGAGGCAGACCTGAAGGCTGGTTTTTAGGCAAGTCGATTTGTGTTATATCGCCGGTAATGACGAACTTAGCGGAGCGACCCATACGAGTGAGGAACATTTTAAGTTGCGATTGTGTCGCGTTTTGAGCCTCATCGAGGATCACGAATGCGTGGTCTAAGGTTCTTCCTCGCATGAAGGCGAGCGGTGCAATCTCGATAGTTCCGTCTTCCATATAAGCCTGCAACTTAGCTTGTGGCAACATGTCGCGCAAGGCATCATAAAGTGGCTGCAAATAAGGATCGAGTTTTTCTTTGAGGTCGCCAGGGAGGAATCCGAGATTCTCGCCGGCTTCAACAGCAGGACGTGTCAAGATGATACGACGTACCTCTTTGTTTTTCAACGCTCTGACAGCTAAAGCTACAGCAGTGTAAGTCTTTCCCGTACCAGCAGGACCTATGGCGAAGATCATGTCTTTATTCTCAGAAGCATTCACCATCAACTTCTGATTCGCCGTCATGGCCTTGATTTGCAAACCATTACGACCGTAAACCAAGACCTCACTATCGTTAAGATTTTTTATGAAATCGGATTCTCCTGCACATAACATAATGTCTTCCACGACTTTAGAACTGATATTGCCATAACGTTCCAAATGAAGAACCAACAAGTTAAACCTTTTGATGAAATACTCGACTTCTTCGTCCTTGCCAATAATCTTTACAAAATCGCCACGAGCAATGATCTTAATCTTTGGAAACAACGACTTTATCATTGTAAGATACTGATCATTAGCGCCATACAAATCATTAGGATTTACGTTTTCTATTTGAACAATTTGTTCCGACATTATGATTTAAAGTTGTTTTAAAATATTTACAAATATAATATGAAAGTAGATAAGATATAAAAATTGTTAATAATTTTTTTTTGTTAATATATTTTTACTTTTTCTAAAAACGTATCTTTGCAAAAGAAGTTTTGAATCTCACTTTAATATCTATATTTTTTTACAATAATGGCAATCATAACATTAACAAGCGATTGGGGGTTATCGGACTATTATGTTCCTGCTGTGAAAGGAGCTATATATTCCGCATTGCCTGGTGTTAATGTCGTAGATATAACTCACAACATAGAGCCTTTCGATGTTCGTTCCGCCGCCTTTATTGTTAAAAATTGTTATAAAAACTTCCCTAAGGGAACGATTCATATTTTGGCTATCGATACCGAAGAATCTATTTCAAATCCGCATGTCGTAGTGAAAGTGAACGACCATTATTTTGTTGGAACCGACAATTATATCTTTTCACTCATTGTCGATAAAGATCCGTATGAGGCTGTAATTATTGACGTTACGCAAGATTCTGACTTCTTCACGTTCAGCACAAGAGACCGCTTTGTAAAAGTCGCCGTAATGCTGTATAATAATGTGTCGCTGTTGGAAATAGGAACACAGTACACCCTAAAAGAGAGAATAGAATTCAAACCGACTTACGACAACAACTCGATTCACGGCTTGGTAAACTTCATTGATTCTTACGAGAATTTGGTCACGAATATCGATAAGCCTTTGTTTGAAAAGATCAGAAACGGACGAAAATTTACCATAAAACTTTGTAGTGGCATCTACAAAATCAATGCGATAAGAAAAAGTTATCAAGAAGTACCGGAACCTGACATCCTTGCATTGTTCGGAACGCACGGCTTCTTGGAAATTGCCTTGAATCATGGAAAAGCCGCTTCCCTTTTAGGAATAGAACGCGACTCAGCCGTTGATATTTATTTCGAAGATTAACGGTTTTCTTGTAATTTGTTAATGGCTTTTAACATAATTTGTTAAAAAATCACGCTATTTTTAATTTTTCTAAAATAAAAGTCAAAATTGTTGTAAAAAATGACATCAAGTCGTTTTTTTAGTCGTATATTTGCAATGAAGAATGTAGAATTAAGGATTTAATTAGACAAAAATCAAAGGATATGAAAAGATTACTATTTATCTCAATGTTTATCGTTTCTTTGGCTTTGTCGTCATGTGAGAAGGCAAAGACTCATAAGAGCAAGTTACAGGTTCGTTACGAGAAACTTGATCCACAGGAACTTAAAATCAAGAAATATAACGAAGACTTATTTTCTATCGACACGGCGGATTTTGTTGATGGTTTGAAATCAATTCAAAACGACTACCTTATTTTTCTTGGCGGCGATCTCGACAACGCTGAGGCTGTCTCTTACCTAAAGGCTTTCGCTACCGACACCTTCTGCATAAGACTCAACAAGATGGCTGAGAACAAATTCACCGAAGATAAAAAACTAACAAAAGAAATACTATCTGTATATCAACATTTACATTATTATTATCCGGAGATTTCAATTCCAGAGACGTACTTTTATATCTCGGGCATTGATTATGAGATGCCTGCTGTCATGATACAACCAGATGGCGTTTTAATAAGTATAGATTATTATCTTGGCAACGAAGATAAAATCTACGATTATATAGGAATGCCTCGCTTCCGTTCTATACGATGTCAGCCTTCTTATATCAGCCGCGACTTGGCTCAGGCTTTCTACGACAACTACTTCGCTGAGCGTAGCAATAAGAAAGACGTGTTGTCGGAAATGATAAACGCAGGAAAACGATTGTATTTCATCGAAGCCATGAATCCTGTATTGCCGGATTCCATCATAATGGGATACTCATCGAAACAAGCTCAATGGGCTCAACAACATGAAGCTGACGTATGGGCGACAATAGTAGGAAACGACATGTTGTATGCCAACGGATTGGAACTGTTCCGCAACTTCTTTGGCGACGGACCTTTCACTCAGGCATTCTCCAATGAAGCTCCGGCACGACTCGGCGAATTCATAGGATTGCAGATCATACGTTCTTATATGACACATAACGACGTGAATCTGCATGACTTGATGAAAAATCGTGATATTCAACAGATATTCCAAGATTCACAATATAAACCGAAACGGTGATTTTTTAAAACTGAAAACTTAAGAATTTGAAAAACTGAAAAGTTTCTAAGTCTCTAAGTTTCTAAGATTTTCAGATTCCTCAGATTCTCAATAAATTGACTAAAAAAACCAAAAATTATGTTAGTAAAAACCTTTGGAAGTGCCTTGAATGGCATAGAAGCTATTACCGTTACTATTGAAGTGAACATTGACCGAGGCGTTCAATTTTTTCTCGTCGGACTTCCCGATAATGCTGTCAAGGAAAGCCAGCAGAGAATAGAATCAGCCTTGATTAACAACAACTTAAAATATCCTAAAAAGAAGATAACTATCAATATGGCGCCTGCCGACATTCGAAAAGAAGGCTCGTCGTATGACCTACCTATCGCTATTGGAATATTAGCGGCTTCTGAACAAGTCAGCACTGAGCTTCTCGACAAATATATTGTTATGGGAGAGCTTTCATTAGATGGCGGTCTCAACCCGATACGAGGCGTCTTGCCTATCGCGATACGCGCCATGGAAGACGGATTCAAAGGTCTCATACTTCCATACGACAACGCCAAAGAAGCATCTGTAGTAGAAGACATCGAAGTGTATGGCGTAAACAACATCATGGAAGTCATATCGTTTCTCAACGGAGCTTCGTCGCTTCAGCCCATAGAAATTTCCAAATATGAAAACGACAGTGACGACATTTATGCCTTCGACTTCAGCGATGTCAAAGGACAGGAAAATATAAAACGCGCCTTGGAAGTGTCAGCTGCAGGATCTCATAATGTGATATTAATAGGAAGTCCAGGTAGTGGCAAGACAATGTTGGCGAAGCGACTTCCTACTATAATGCCACCGATGACATTACGCGAGGCATTGGAAACGACAAAGATACATTCTGTTGTCGGACTTGTCGGTAATGGATTGTCATTGCTGAGAAGCCGACCTTTCAGAAGCCCGCATCATACAACATCATACGTCGGGTTGGTAGGAGGCGGAGCTTATCCACAACCGGGTGAAATATCACTCGCTCATAACGGAGTGCTTTTCTTAGACGAGTTGCCAGAGTTTAAACGCAATGTGCTTGAAGTACTGCGGCAACCAATGGAAGATCGCGTGGTGACAATAGCAAGAGCAAAACAGACGATAGAATTTCCTGCTAATTTCATGTTGGTCGCAGCGATGAATCCTTGTCCCTGCGGTTATTACAACCACCCGACTCAGGATTGCACCTGCCAGCCCGGGACAGTGGAGAAATATCTTAACAGAATATCAGGACCTCTGCTCGACAGAATAGATCTTCATGTGGAAGTGGTGCCAGTGCCTTTTGAGGAACTGTCGAAAAAAAATGCTGGCGAGAAAAGCAAAGACGTGAGAGAGAGAGTGATGCGAGCCCGTAAGATTCAAACAGAACGTTTCGCCGACATCAACGGCATCCATTCAAACGCACAAATGTCGTCAAAACTGATTCAGACTTATTGTGTCCTCGATGAACAATGCTCTAAATTACTGAAAAGCGCTATGGATCGGCTGAACTTGTCGGCAAGAGCTTATGACAGGATCTTAAAAGTGTCGCGCACTATCGCAGATCTCGCCGGCTCTGATGAGATAAAACCGGAACATCTCGCCGAAGCAATTCAATACAGAAGCTTAGATAGAGAAAACTGGGGGAAATAAGGTTCGCAAATTTGGTTCAAGAAAAAATCACTTTAGCGATTTTTTCTTGAAATACCGTATGCCAACCCCATGCCGGCTAACAACAAAACTCCCGAACCTATAGGAGCGCCCTGACTTTCTTCAGATCCGTGTCCCATAAGTCTCGGCATATCGCCATGCGGATTTTCTCCAACAGATGATCCTTCACGCAAACTCTTGTAGTTAGGCGTGAAAAATCCATCGTGAGATGATTTGGATTCATTGCCCTGTGACTGTGCATTGAGATTAACTACAAATCCTAATGCTAATACTAATGTTATTATATACTTTTTCATATTTCTTCTTTTTGGCGCTTATCGCCTGCTGTCTAAACATCAAGATATAGACAGCAGACCATAAACTTATATTTTAATAAACAACCACTTTCTTTACTTTAGCTCCTTCTTCGTTAATTACTCTCACAATGTATGTCGAATTTCTCAATGTGCTTATGTCGATTCTGTTCACATCGTTGACAACTTCTTCATTGTAAACAATTCTTCCCATAACATCGATAATCTGAACTGTGCCTTTAATGTTGAGAATCAGTTCTTTACCTGATTGGTACACAAAATTGACATTATCTGTGCTTACTTGTTCTCTACTTAACTTAATAAAGAAACGATTGTAATCATCTTGATTTGATGCTGTAAATTTATAGTTTCCATTGAGCATATCTGTCTCTTCGCCAGTAAAGCGGTCAACCAAAATGATATCATCAAAATTGCCATTAGGTTCTATTTCAATAGTATATAAACCTATTTGTGAGGCTTCAAAAACAAGTTCTATCACCTGGAGATCTTCATCACAGTTGTGGATACCATAACGAACATCGTCTTTCAACACTGAAATATTTGCAATGCCTTTGTTGAAGTTTTCCAACTTAGGGAAACCTTCTTTCCCCGAACCCGCAAAGCTGATAACGACATTGTCGTCTCCTTCTTTACCACTGATCTTGATATTGAGGCTGTTGCTTTGTTCCCTGTTGTTTCTTCTACTTTCATCATAAACGAATGTCGCATTCTCTGATGTTGTTTTCACAAAGAAACCGTCACCAACCGGAATCTCACCTGATGGGTAGTATTTGTAACCACCTTCTTTAGTTACGACAGAAAAACCTTCAACAATATCGGTTGCGTGAACATGTTCCCATTTCATATTGAAAGTGAACGGATTACCAAGCAAATGGAAGTTTTCCAACGAAGCATCACTACCGTTTGTAATATCAAAAGTATGTGTTTGCAATGTATTGAAAACATGATTTCCTGATGTGCCTTCAGTAACAAATTGATCGTCCATTTCGTATGATGCCAAATAGCCTCGTCCTTGAACAAACACATCTTCGAAATCAATGTTTTTATCTTTGTGATTCAACCACTCTTCTGTATTAGAACCGTCAAATTTGTACAAGTCGTAGTCGCCTTCAAGATCTTCTGTGAAATATGAAATATTATGATTCTTATATGGAGTCGAGATAAATTGCCAACCTGTAATATTATCTTCTGTCCATTCATCTGGATTTTCAATATTCATGACAAACTTACCCGTAAGTTCAGTATTGTTCTGACGCATCTGTCCTCCATCGTTGAGAATAACATTGTTCAGATTTCCTTCATTGACAATCTTTCCATTAACTGTCAAAGAGCCATTTATAGTCAAAGATCCATATCTTGAAACTATAATGTCTTGAACTTCAATATCTTCATTTACCTCTGTCGCGGCATACAAATAAGCCATTGAAGTCTCCGACGGCATGTCTCCACTTCTCCAATTATTTGAATCATTCCAAGCACCTGCATTTTCAAAGATGTGATAATCTCTCAATTCTAAAACATCGCTCCAGTTGATAATACCAGAACCCGGATATGAAACACCTATTCTGTAATAGCCGTTTGGCAATCCAAACCATGTGTTATGGAATTCTGCCGCATCAGCTATGAGAATCGAAATAATACCCACCGGTTTGACAAAACTTGAAGGTCCTGCAAAAACTTCTTCTTCCTCCACAGCATTATTGTCGGCATCTTTTACTCTTTGGTAATAAACATTATAACCACCACTATAATCCTCATCTTCCCATTCATTGCCATACAAATAGATCGAAATATGATCAATTTCCGAAGCACGAATATCTACATCAAAAATATTGTATGTATTCAAAACAATGTTAGTATGTTTTTCTTCAGTTACAGTAACATTTGTAGTATGTTTTGAATGTCTTTCTTTATTAACGGTCACTGTATATTCACCGAGAAGAACCGAAGCAATATAATTGCCATCAGCATTTGTAGTGTCTGTATATGACTGCTCAACGCCAAATTCATCTGTTCCGTTAAATGTCACTGTTGCGCCTGATATGGCTGTACCTATTTGATTTTTAACATTGACTTCAACTTGTGCGTACGCAGTGACATAAACTTCTATAGGTTCTGTCTGGCTCGATTCGCCTAATGAAGATACTGCCGTAATGGCAATATTGTGCTCGCCATGTCCCAAACTTTCTAAAGTGTAAGAATTGTCTTCTGTTTCACCAACTTTTGCTTCGTCAACGTATATATTATAGTGTGTTGCTCCTTCAACGACATTCCATGTAAGCTCGACATTGTCATCAGGATAAAGCTGTTCTGACGTAACAGCTAAATCTTCAGGAGGCAACAAGGCAAATGAAAATGACCAGACTTCACCTTTTGCTTCTTCTGCGTAAGCGCCATCTCTTTCCAATGCACTGTTGACTTGCCAATAATATTGGGTGTTGAACTCCAACTCGCTTATTTCAAATTCTTCCACATTTTTATAACCTGTTGCAACCTCTGTTCTTCTTTTCCATCCTTGAGGTTCCAAATTGTCAGGATCTGTTCCTAACATCACTTGATAATGGGTAGCCATATCGCCACTGACATATTTCCATTTTAACGTAACAGCATTGTCGGTAAGTACCGAATCATTTTCTGGAGCCTGATATACAACAGGGAAGACAGGCTTGGTTGTGAATGTGTTGGCTATAGGTTTATAGTAGTAGGAGTAGGTTGGATGGATAGCTCTTTCTCCAGCATTATTATCGTTCTTAACATCAATGACAACGTAATATGTTGTGTTAGGGTCAATGTATCTATCAGTTGTTTGCAAAGAACCTTCTGTTGCGCCGTCGGTTGCTATCCAATCAGTGTTGTTATCAAAGTATTGCAACGCGTCTGAGTCTTCAGATTCTCCTATCATCACTCTGTAGTGTGTGGTGTTTTCTGCAAACGTCCACGTTAACATTGGATAGTATTGAGAATCATAGCTGAAATCTGTTACATCGCCAGGAATGACAGGGTAGATGTCGACGTTGTCTGTAACGTTTTCTCCATAGTTATATGATTTTTCTTCGCTATTAAAATCTTCGTAGCTGTCAGCTGATATCTTCATGACGTATGTTCCTGCAGGAAGATTGCCACTGAATGTGCCGTTAGCATCTGTCACGAATTCCACCGTCTGCTCATCAACATCTGCCATTACCGATGAGCCTGTATATGTGACTGTTGCGTTTGCTACAGCACTTTCATTATTTACGTTTCTTACAGTTCCGTTGACAGCAACATAAGCAGACACATAAACATCTATCATTGTGCCTTCTGACTCATATGATTCTCCGTCAATATTATATACTGCAACTATCTTGACATTATTTGAATTATTATCATTATATTTAAAACCTGATAATACATATTCATTTTCAGTAACGTTATCCGCGACAAGCTCTTCATTCAGATAAATCTCATATTTGTCAGCGTCAGCATCCCAACTCAGATCAGCTGATGTTCCGACATTGCTTCCCGGATAAAGATAAATCACGTTTTCAGTAACGACAGGATTTTCTAACTTTGAGATGAAAGAGACTACCTCACCTTGAGCTACAGTCTCGTCATTCTTGATATTGACCTGCCAATAATATTTGGTGTTTGGAATCAAAGCTGTTGTTGTGAAACTGTCCGATGTTTCGTAGCCTGTTCCTTCAGATTCTCTTTCTGTCCAGTTTTGAACAGTGTCCAAACTCTCAGGATTTGTACCGAGCAGCACTTGATATTGGGTAGCGGTATTTTGCGAACCATAATTCCAGTTCAAGGTAGCAGTTTCTGTTGTTATGACAGTGTTATTTGTTGGATTTGTATAACTTACAGGCTGTATATCCGATGTTGTGAAAGAGAATTCTGTTACGTCACCTGTTTTGTTACCATTTTCATACATCACTCTTTCACCTGCGTTATTTCTAACTTCAATAGCCCATTTGTAAGTAGTACCTGCTTTTAATTTATCACTTTCACGAAGTGTTGTTGTTGAGAAAGAACCGTTTTCGTCTATAACTTCAAGCCATGAGTCTGCTTCACCAGCGACATATTCAAAGCCACTTCCAAGATCCATCAATACTCTGTAGTGCGTAGTATTAGGAGCGAAAGTCCAAGTTAGAGTTGCGTTTGTGCTTACGCCAGTTGCGCCGTCTGTAGGATCTATAGGCTCAACATTTTCAGGAATACCTGGTTTCTTGAAAGAATAGACTGTGCCTTTAGTCTCTCTGAATCCGTTTTTTACATTGACTTGCCAATAATATGTGACGTTAGCCTTCAGACCGCTTGTCTGATATGATGTTGCAAGTGTTGAAGTCCAACCTACGACTGTATCTGTAGGAGGATTTGTAGTGCCAAACAAGAGCTGATATTCTTTTGTATTTTCACCGAATGCCCATGAAAGATTAGGATCCGCATCCAGTGAAGTATCACCGTTGCTTGGTTGCATATTTGTCACTGCTTCTGGAACACCTATCGTCGTAAATGAATGTAGCTCGCTGTCAACAACATTGCCGCCGTCTTTTCTCACCTGAACTTTCCAGTAATAAGTTGTGGCAGGCGACAAACCTTCTATCGTGACCTCATCTTCAGCTGCATAACCGCCTGTGCCGCCCTCTATTTCAGATCTGTCTTTCCATCCCAGATCTGTTAAATTATCGGCATCTGTTCCGTAACATACCTGATATTTTGTGGCATCACCTACATACTGCCATTGCAATGTCACTGTAGGATTTTCAATTGTAGCGTTATTTGCTGGAGCTTCGAGTGTTGCTGGGAAGACCGAAGATGTTGTGAAAGAGAATATTGAAATTGGATCTCCACCATCAAAAACTGTTCTTTGACCAATAGAATTTTGAACATCGACAGCCCAATAGTATGTTGTGCCAGTTGAAAAATTTGGTAATTCAATCTCCATTTCTTCAGCATCATTTGTCATTAACCAGTCGCCGTTGTATTGAGTACCATTCCAATATTGGAAAGTTTGGTCGAAACCATCTTCAGTAGGGTCTCCTGTACTGAACAAGAATCTATATTTTGTTGTGTTATCTGCAAATTGCCATCTGATAACATTGCTGCTTATGTCTATAGCGCCGTCAGCTGGAGAAATAGGAGTTACGTTGTCTGGGAGACTTACAACTGTGAATGAATATTCTGTACCTGTTGTTGTGCCTTCACCGTTTCTGGTATTAACCTGCCATGTGTGGCTACCAGCTGTCAAACCACTTGTTTGGTAAGAATCTGATATTTTTGTACCGATGTTTGTCCAATCCACTTTTACCTCACCATTAATGAGAAGTTGTTGTTCTTCTGTGTTTTCACCGAATGTCCATTCTAATTTAGGATTAATTAAGTCTTGAGCATTGTTTTCTGGACTTACGTTCGTTAATTCACCTGGAGCAGCAAATTCTTTTGTTGTAAATGTGTAGACTTCGCTTGTTGTTTCGAGATAACCAGTACCACCGTCAGAGCATCTTGCAACTACTTTCCAAGAATAAGTAGTATTTGATTTCAAAAGGTTTGTTTGGTAAGAAATGTTGCCATTGCCATCTGTCCAATCTTGATCAATTACAAATGCCCCTGTACCTTCAGCCATTTGAATTTGATATTGTTCTGCGCTGCCAAGAGTGAAGTTCAAACTTGGATTGAATATGCCATTTGCACCGTTTTCAGGAGTATTTAAAGTTACTGTTGGAGGTGTAGGTGTTGAAGTACCAGAAAATGTGAATTGAACACATGGAGTGTTTACAGAATTCCCTGCACTAATAGCCGAAGTTGTTGGATCGTATGTAGCATAAGATGTATTTGACTTATACAATGTTTTATATGCATCCGTCGAGTAACAATAGAATTTAGGCGCAGGAGACGCAAAAGACTCGATATACTTATCATTAACGCAAACTAAAATATTATCTCCAGTATAACTAAAAGGAGTATCTAATGTTATGGATACCCATTCATCAATTCTAAATTCGACCTCACCACTATACATTAAATCAGAAGAGTTTAATTTTGCCATTGTAACACTTCCTGCGTTAGTGCTTTCTGTGTTTACCATGTAAATTTCTATCTCATGGGAAAAAGGAGATTTGCCAGATTTCTGCTTATAAGAGATTGCTGTGATAGTTTTTCCTTTGTTTGCCTCTCCAATTTCACTTTTAAGATAGTACGTTTGGGAGATACTACCGTCGGCATTGGCATTAAAAGGTACATATTGTGAATCTTTTTGTCCATCACCAATCGTCACTGTTTCTTGTGCATTAAGGGTTTCAAGGTTTACCCCCCCCAGTATACACATTATTAATGTGATAAGTAAAAATTTTTTCTTCATCTTTATGTTAAAATTTATTAAAAATCTTTCAGAAAAAACAAAAGGCTAATGTATTGCAAAATCTCAGCATGCAATAGGAAAAACGGGAGCTCAAGTAAGTTGTTTATTAGTAAAATATCCAAAAAACGGGCGCAAAAATACGACATTTTTCGTTATAAGTCAATACCTTAGTGAAAAAAGTTATGGAGTGATGGAGTGATGGAGTGATGAAGTGATGAAGTGATGAAGTGATGGAGTGATGAAGTGATGAAGTGATGAAGTGATGGAGTTATGGAGTGATGAAGTGATGGAGTTATGGAGTGATGGAGTTAAGAGTTACTATTAACTATCAACTATTAACTATTAACTATCAACTATTAACTCATTGTTAATTCTTTTTAACTTTATTTTCCTTGACAACAAGTGAGAAAGGCAATATCTTTGCAGTATTAATTTTAAAACCAAATTATTATGGCAAGACCTATCAAAGAGACTCCGATACTTTACGGAGAAGATGCCCGGAGATTTGAAAAAAGGATGAAAGAAAAACGTCACGAAGATCCGGAGAAAAAAGCAAGACGCTTGGAGATTTATAACACCTTAATTAAAACTCTTAAAACTTAAGGTCGTTATGAGCAAAACGTTTGAACATTACGCTGAATATCGCATCAGACGTTTGAGAAAAGACGAGACGATAAAGTCGTTCGACTGCGGAGACGAAGATCTGAACGACTTTATTTTGAACGAGTCGTTACATTATCGTAAAGCTATGATTGCAACCACATACGTATATGAGCATATTATAGAAGGCGATGTCATAGGTTATTTCAGCATAGCTAACGACAAAATTTCTTTGACGGATTTCAAGAACAAGACGGAATTTAACCGTTTCCGACGACATCGTTTCGTGAACAAGAAACGTTTGAAGAGTTATCCTGCCGTAAAAATCTGTCGCTTAGGAATCGACGTAAACTTCCACGGAAAAGGAATAGGATCAATATTACTCGACTTTATCAAATCATATTTCATCGAAGACAACAAAACAGGATGTCGTTTTCTTACCGTCGACGCTTATCTAAACGCGATACCTTTTTACAGAAATAACAACTTCCAATATCTTGCAAACGAAGAAGAAGATATGACAACAAGACTGCTCTATTATGACCTTGACGACAACACATAAGATAAGCCGTCAGAGTTAAGAGTGTTGGAGTGATGGAGTGATGAAGTTAAGAGTTATGGAGTGATGAAGTGATGGAGTGATGGAGTGATGAAGTTAAGAGTTAAGAGTTAAAAAGTACTATTAACTATTAACTATCAACTATCAACTATTAACTATTCATTCTTCATTGTTAATTCTTTTTAACTTTATTTTCCTTGACAAGCCATTGGCAATGTATTATCTTTGCGACATTATTAACAACTAAAAAATTCAAAATCTATGAAAAAGGAAGAAGTTTTTTTTGAAAGTCCTTATATTGAGGACACGCCTGTTATCAGAGGCGAAGACGCAAGACGATTCATGCAAAGAATCCGTGAAAATCATAAGGAAACCCCAGAAGAGAGAGACAGACGCGAAGCGAATTATGAAATGATAATGAAAATCTTCAAGGGATAAACTTATGACGAATTTTCTTGAGAGTAGTTTTAGCGGTTACGAAGTACGCAAACTACAAAAAGACGAGACGATAAAGTCGTTTGACTGCGGAGACGAAGACCTGAACGACTTTATCATGAATCGTGCAGAAGGCTACAACAAAGCCATGCTATCAGTGACTTACGTTTTCGAGCATAAGGAATCCAGGAAGATAATCGGCTATTTCAGCCTCGCCAACGACAGGATCTCCATCGACGACTTTGACAGCAACAACACATTTAACCGCTTCCGACGACATCTTTTCGTAAATGAGAAACGTATCAGAAGTTATCCTGCTGTCAAGATATGCCGTTTGGGAATCGACAACGACTTTCACGGATACGGAGTCGGGAGCAAATTGCTCAATTTCATCAAGTCATACTACAAAAGGGGCAACAACGCAGGATGCCGTTTCCTTACCGTCGACGCTTATCTTAACGCCGTGACGTTTTATGAGAGAAACAAATTCCAACAACTGCAACACGACGAGAAAAGAACCAAACTGCTGTATTACGACCTTAATGAGATGAGAAGTCTTTGAAGTTATGGAGTTATGGAGTTATGGAGTTATGGAGTGATGAAGTGATGGAGTGATGAAGTGATGGAGTGATGAAGTGATGAAGTGATGGAGTGATGAAGTGATGGAGTGATGAAGTGATGGAGTTATGGAGTTATGAGTTACTATTAACTATTAACTGTTAACTATTAACTATTAACTATTAACTGTTCATTCTTCATTCTTCATTGTACATTAAAAAAAATCCTATCTTTGTCTTCTGAACTACTACCTTATAAATAATATGTTATCGTCAGAAGAATTAAAAAGGCTCAACGAGGGCACTATGATGGAGACTCTCGGCATAGAATATCTTGAAATAAGAGAAGGCCACGTCCTTGCCCGCATGTTTGTCAAGAAAGAGTTGTCGCAGCCTTACGGCATGCTGCACGGAGGAGCGAGCATGGCATTGGCAGAGAGCATAGGCGGCGTGGGCTCAGCATATTATCTCGGAATTAAAGACTATATAATAAGAGGTATGCAGATGAGCGCCAACCACGTCAAAGCCGCTAAGGTCGGCACTTACGTCTACGCTACCGCGACCATAATTCATAAAGGACGCCAGACACACGTCTGGAACATCGACATAAAAAACGAAGACGACGAACTTGTATCAAGCTGCCGTCTTACGAATTTTATTATCAAGAACTCTGAACGTTGAGACGCATCAATTACATATTGTAAAATCTTAGGTGTAATTGGTACGTCTCTACATAAGGTCTGTAGACCGTAGACTGTATCATCCGCACTTAGAATATCCGCAGTTCTTGCAGTGTTTACAGCCGTCTTCATAAACTAAAGCATCACCGCAAGTAGGGCATACTTCTTTATCAACCTTTGTTCCGTCAGGGATATAACGTTTCAAAGCGCGAGCGATACCGTTCTTCCAAGCGTTGATGTTATCTTCGTCAACGCTAAGATTTTGAATCAAAGTCACTACGTTAGAAATCGGCATGCCGTGACGTAAGATACCGGAAATCAGCTTAGCGTAGTTCCAGAACTCTGGGCTGAACGAACGCGACAAGCCTTCGATGGTGATTTTATAACCTTGCTTGTCTTTAAACTGTAAGTCGTATCTCGACTTACCTTCTTCGTCTTTATTTTTGGTAATCCAAGCTGTCTCTACGAAAGGAGGCAAATAGAAGTCGTCTTGTTTTCCGAGGAAGATCTCGTAAGGTTTGTTGTTAATCTTACCAACGAAAGCGATCCATTTTTCGTAGTTATTTTGGAAACGCACCACGTCGCATTCGAGAGTCTTAGGGCGAACAGGCGAGTGTGTCTCAACGAATTCATTGTCGTTGTTTTTCTTATCTTCTTTTTTATTTGATACGAGCACGCCTGTACGAGAACCGTCACGATAGATTGTCATTCCCTTACAACCACATTCCCAAGCTGTTAGATAAATCTGGCTTACCAATTCTTCTGTCGTCTCAGCAGGGATATTGACAGTGACGCTGATTGAATGGTCGACCCATTTTTGCATCTCACCTTGCATCTTAACCTTGCTAACCCAGTCGATGTCGTTGGCTGTCGCCTTGTAATAAGGTGATTTTGCTATTATCTCTTGTAATTTCTCATCTTCATAATCCTTGACTTCTTCAACATTATATCCGTTCACTTCGAGCCAAGTCATGAATTTAGGGTGGAAGACATTATATTCTTCGAAAGCATTTCCTTCTGGATCGGTGAAAGAAACCTTAGCGTTTTTATCGTTAGGATTTACCTTACGGCGACGTTTGTAAGAAACCATAAAGACAGGCTCGATGCCAGAAGTCGTTTGGGTACAGATACTTACTGTTCCTGTTGGAGCTATGGTAAGCATAGCGATATTACGACGTCCGTATTTTACCATATCTTGATAGAAGTTCTCGTCCATTTCGCGAAGACGTTTGATGAAAGGATTATTTTCTTCACGTTTAGCGTCGAACACTTCAAAAGCACCACGTTCCTTGGCGAGCTTCACTGAAGATTTATAAGCCTCAAAAGCAAGGAGTTTCTGTACTGAAGTAGAGAACTCGATAGCCTCATCAGATGCGTAACGTTTTCCGAGAGCTGCGAGCATATCACCTTCTGCAGTGATACCGATACCGGTACGACGACCTTGAAGAGCTTTTCTGCGTATGTTTTTCCACAACTCGACTTCACATCTCTTAACCTCGTCGCTTTCAGGATCTGAATACACTTTTTCAAGAATGGCATCAATCTTCTCAATTTCAAGGTCGATGATGTCGTCCATAATTCTCTGTGCTATAGCGACATGTTTAGCAAAGAGTTCTGCGTTGAAACGAGCTTTGTCGGTGAAAGGATTTTCCACATAGCTATATAAATTCATAGCAAGAAGACGGCAGCTGTCGTAAGCGCACAAAGGAATCTCACCACAAGGATTGGTACTCAAAGTCTTGAATCCCAAGTCGGCATAACAATCCGGGATAGACTCGCGAGTGATAGTATCCCAGAAGAGCACACCCGGTTCAGCTGACTGCCATGCGTTATGGATAATCTTATCCCACAATCTCTTAGCGTCTATCTCTTTTGTAAACTGCGGAGTCTCAGAGTCGATAGGATATTTCTGTACGAAAGGCTTATTCTCTTTCACAGCCTTCATGAACTCGTCGCTGATACGTACAGAGACGTTGGCGTTGGTGATACGACCTTGTTCCATCTTTGAGTCGATGAAATCTTCTGAGTCAGGGTGATTGATGCTGATACTCATCATCAAAGCTCCGCGACGACCATCTTGAGCGACTTCCTTGGTAGAGTTGGAATAACGTTCCATGAAAGGCACCACGCCTGTTGAAGTAAGAGCACAATTCTTGACTGGGCTGCCAGCAGGACGTATATGAGAAAGGTCATGACCTACACCGCCACGACGTTTCATGAGTTGTACTTGCTCTTGGTCAATTTTCATGATAGCGCCGTATGAATCTGAACTGCCGTTAGTTCCGATAACGAAACAGTTAGATAAAGACGAAATCTGGAAATTGTTTCCAATACCTGCCATCGGACTACCTTGTGGAACGATGTATTTGAAATCCTTCAAGACCTCGAAGATTTCCTCTTCCGACATAGGATTGGAATATCTGTTCTCGATACGAGCAATCTCTGATGCAATACGATGATGCATGTCGTCTGGTGTCAATTCAAAAATATTGCCGTCGCTGTCTTTCAAGGCATATTTGTTCATCCAAACATCGGCAGCCAACTGGTCACCACCGAAATACTTTATCGTAGCTTCTTTAACTTCTTCTACAGAAAATTTCTTGTACTCTTTTTGCTTCATATCGTTTTTAGACTTAGCAGGGTTATTTACTATTTTTTCAGTCAGTTTTTTTTCTTTGACATTTTCACAATCCGATTTTTTTTCTTCACAAGTTTTTTCTATAACATCATTTTTGTCAAAATCCATGACAGAAAACAAATCTTGAACTTTCGATTTTTGCTTGCTCATACTTTAAATGTTTAATTATAAATAGATTATGAAATTGCCTTGAATGAAATTTTTCATAAAATTTCAGACTGCTAATTTATAAAAGAGATGGGAGATTACAACAAAAAAATCGCAAAGTTTTATTTATTTTTTTCAACAAAAGTTGTTGATAAATTATTTCTCAAAAAATATTTTTTGATGTTCATTTTGTTCATATCTTTATAGGGCAAAAATTTGAATCTATGTTATATATCAACAATCTTGTTTTTAATCCCATAAGCGTAAACACTTATATAATCTACAATGAATCAAAGGATTGCGTTATCATCGACGCTGGAAATCATAATTTAAGAGAAGATAATATCTTGTTTGATTTCATAGAGAAAAAACAGCTGAAACCTCTAATGATTCTGAGCACTCACGCTCATATCGACCATATTTTGGGCAACTTTTCAACAGCTAAAAAATACGGCATTTCGTTGGCTGCTCATCGCGACGGAAACGAGTATTTCAAGACTGCTTTCGCCTACGCTTCAGCCTTCGGAATTAACTACGATGCCAACAACACTGTCTTCCCGAGCATCGAGCTTTTCGACAATCAAATTATTAATATAGGTGACGACGAATTACGTGTCATTCACACTCCGGGACATGCCAAAGGAAGCTGCTGTTTCTACTGTGAACGACAAAATTTCGTGATAACGGGCGATACCCTATTCTGTCGAGGCGTCGGGCGCACCGACCTTCCAGGAGGTTCATACAAAGAACTCGTCGACAGTATAAGAGAGAAATTATACAAACTTCCTAACGAGACAGTGTGTTACTGCGGACACGGTCCCGAGACGACAATAGGCGACGAGAAAAGAAATAACTACGACATACCGGAACTTTAACGGCAGTTAGCGTCGACAGTCAGCTTCTTATAAACCTTCACTGCCATCGGCAAAGCCAATAAGAACGTAAAGACGTCGGCAATTGCCTGTGTTATTTCAACGCCTTGTAAACCAAGGAATAATGGAGTGATATACAATATTGGCAGGAAGAATATTCCTTGTCGGCATATCGACAGAATCGTTGCTGGAAGGGTCTTTCTGAGATTTTGCAGAAGCATATTTGTCGCCGTCGACAATCCGATGAGCGGGAATGAGATACATTGCCATCGTAGCACTCGACTTCCTATTGCGATGAGTTCGGGGTCTTCGTTACGGAAGAAACTGATAATCTCCGGAGCGAAGATAAATCCTATAAATCCTGATATTAATAGGAATATCGTCATGATGCTGATGGTGAAAGTGTATGATTCTCTTACGCGTGCGTACAGTTTAGCTCCGTAGTTGAACCCGCATATCGGTTGGAAGCCTTGACCTATTCCTAACACTATTGAGAAGGCGAACATCATACATCTCGACACTATTGAGAAAGCTGCTATCGTCGATGCTTCGTGACCTTGTACCGCATATGTCGCTGCTGAGTGGTTGAGACATATCGTCGAGATGCATGCTAATGCCTGACGACATAATGAAGGTAATCCGCCGTCTAAGATCTGTTTGTAATGTTCTGAAGTAGGGGAGAAATTTTTTAATTTAATATGGACGTTTCCTTTCATACGTGTGGCTGCCAATAAGATACACCAGCTGATGACCTGACTTATCAATGTGGCGAGCGAGGCTCCTGTCACGCCCATCTCAAAACCGTAAATCAAAATCGCGTCTAAAATTATGTTGAGTACAGCTCCCGACGTTATTCCTATCATGGCGTAACGCGCGTTGCCTTGCAGTCGTAACTGATTATTTAATGTTAATGCCGACATCATGAAAGGCGTTCCTATCAAGATATAAAACAGATAATCGTTAGATTGCTCGATAATGTCGGGTGTCGCGCCGATGGCTCTCGACAGTGGAGTTGTGAAGAAAAGACCCAAGATTCCGGCTATGGCTCCGAAGATGAAAGGCGACAAAAATCCAGTCGCCGCCATTTTCTCGGCGTCGGAATAGTTGCGTGCGCCCAAAGCCTGCGAGATGAAATTGCCAGAACCGTGACCGAAGAAAAATCCGAAGGCGTTGATGAATGTCATGTACGCGAACGAGACTCCGACGGCCGCCGTGGCTTCAGTGCTGAGATGCCCTACAAAAGCCGCGTCGATGATGTTATAAAACGAAGTGACCAACATGCTGATGATAGTCGGTCCCGACATCTTGAGAACCAACTTCTTGACAGGCGTCTGCGTCATCATGACATAACGCTCGTTACGCTTGCGCATGTCTTCTTCGGGATTATATCTTCGATGCGGATGCACTTCTAATGTTATTATTTTTTAACAATAGGCATTTCTCTCATCGCGAAAGGCTTAGGCGAAATTGCCAAGACTGGTGCGATTTGGAAACGCTTGAAATCGTTGCGATATACCATCCTCACGACTTTATTAACAACAGCTTCATCAAAACCTTGTTCAATGATTTCTTCCGCGCTTTTCGAGAGTTCTATGTATTGATATAATATCGCGTCTAAGATAGGATAATCGGGCAGACTGTCGGTGTCTTTCTGATCTGGACGTAGCTCTGCTGATGGTGGCTTGTTAATTGTGTGCCAAGGTATTATCTCTTTGTCACGATTTATATAACGACATAACTCAAAGGCTTCAGTCTTATAAAGGTCGCCGATGACGGAGAGGCTTCCGCATAAGTCGCCGTATAATGTGCCGTAACCGACAGAGGCTTCGCTTTTATTGCTGGTGTTTAACAAGATGTTACCGAATTTGTTGGAAATCGCCATCACGATGACACCACGACTTCTTGCCTGAAGGTTTTCTTCCGTGACATCGAAAGGCATATCTTTAAAGACAGGTTTCAAAGTCTCTTCGAAAGCATCGAAGGCGGTTTTTATTGGCACGATATGATAAGGACAGCCGAGATTTTCTGCCGAGGCGATGGCGTCTGTCACAGAATGATCGGAGGAATATTGCGACGGCATCAAGATTCCCAGGACGTTTTCCGGGCCTAAGGCTTTGGCAGCCAATGCAATCACGAGAGCTGAATCCAAGCCACCAGACAGTCCTAAGACAGCTTTCTTGAATCCTTGTTTGTGAAAGAAATCGCGTATGCCGAGGACGAGAGCGTCGTGAATGAGTTGCATCTTTTCTGGAATGACTTGATTGTCTTCTCTTTTCATAGAGATGAAAAGCTCGCAGTCGAAAGTCGAGACTTCTTCTTCAAAGAACGGCAGGCTCTTGATGACGTAGCCCATATAACCGAAGACCATCGAGCCTCCGTCGTAGATGAGATTCGCGTTAGCACCGACTTGATTTACGTAAATCAAAGGAATCTCGTGTTTCAGAGCTGTCATGCGAAGAATCTCTCTTCTCTTTGCTGCACGTTGATAGTCAAAACGATCGGCGGCGAGGTTGACGATGATTTCTGGTTTTTCTTCAAAGTCGTCGACGCGGTTTGTCATAAGAAATTCGTCTTCGCCAATATTATAAAGGTCGCTGCCTATTGTGACTGCGACTTTCATGCAACCGAGTTGCAAGATATTGGTTTCATCGGCCGGTTCGAAATAGTTGAGTTCGAAATTATTATCGAATCTTATATTTTTCTTCTTGAAAATCTGTCGTTTGCCTTGATGTAAGAATATCGCGGCGTTGAAAAGAGGCTTTCCTTTGCCAGAAGTGTTTCTTACAGGAGTACCTATTAATAAAGGTATAGTGTCACAGCGTTCCGCTATTTCATCGACGGCTTTCTCGCAACGCTCGATGAAATCGTTATAGTTCAATAAGTTAAATGGAGGAAATCCGCATAACGACAATTCGGAGAATACTACCAAAGAAGAACCTTTAGATTGTTGAGCTACGGCGATGATTTTTTCTTTGTTGCCTTCAATGTCGCCAACGACGAAATTTATCTGAGCTAAAGTGATTTTCATAAATTATATTAACATTAGAACATAAAACCGATTTCCAAACATAAATTGTTCAAAAACACATTATGTTCAAGAATATTGTCATTTTTGTAAATGTTTGCGAAATTGCTGTTATAGGTAAGCGCGGCTGTGAGGCAACTCGATTTGTAAACGCTGTACTCAACGCCTAATTTTATTGTCAAACCATGTCTGATATAGTCGAATTCGTTTTCCGTCTCCATCAATTCTTCATTATCAAAATCTTCTTGCTTGGATTTCAGACAGATACCGAGTCCGTAGCCTACGTTGCCGAAGATTCTCATCTTGTCGATTTTTTCGGTTCTCATTATAAGACCTAAAGGAATTTCAAGATATTGATTGTCAATTTTACGACTGATAGTCACTTGGTTATTATTGATATAGTCGTAACCTCCCTTGATGTTTATGATATTAAAACCAGTAGAAAGACCGTAGTTTTCAACAAAATAAAAGTTACCTTTGAAACCCCAATTGAATGACGTAACAGCCAAATTGTTGCTGAGATTTTCGCTGTTGAGTTTACTCATGTTGATTCCAGGAGCAATATTCAATCCGAACTGAAACGGTTTGTATTGAGCGAAAGTGCTGATATGCAAAGAAATAACAATAATAAAAGTAAGAATTATTTTTTTCATATTCTCATAGTTTTTAAAAGACCAAATTACAATTTTTTTTTCAAATAATTTAAAAAAATGCGAAGAAAATATTATTTTTGTAAGTGAATAATAAAAGAAGAAAAATATTATTTTTGTAAGAAATATATCAAACCATGAGAAAAGCGTTAACATTAATTTTAGCATTGTTTTTTGCCATAAATCTGAATGCGCAAGTTAGCGTCAATGTTGGCCCGAAGATTGGTTATCAAGTTTCTAAGTTATCGTTTAAAGCATCTGATGTTAAATCGAGTTTCAACAACGATATGGATCTCGGTCTTTTTGCACGTTTCACCTTTAAGAAATTAATGATTCAACCAGAGTTGTTGTATTCTTTCCAAAATCCAAATCATAAGGTCAACAATTTATCGGTACCGGTATTGGCAGGATTGAAACTCGTTGATTATAAGAATTTTAAAATGAGAGCAAATGTGGGTCCTGTAGCTTATTTCACTGTTGGAAATTCCAATTATAAAGTCAAGAAAGTCAATTGGGGAGGCGCATTAGGTCTCGGCATCGACATTTGGCGACTGACTTTTGACGTCAATTACAGTTTGGGAATGAGCAAGATCTTCGGCGATCTTTTGGGCGTGAATAATAATGTGAGACAAAATATTTTCACAGTGACATTAGGTTTTAAACTTAGATATTAACTAACATAATTTATTAACTAAAAACAAATCAAAAAATGAAGAAAGTATTTTTATTGTTTGCTACGCTTTTCATGGCAACAGTAGCAAATGCACAATTCGACATCTGTGTCGGTCCTAAAGTTGGTTATCAAGCTACTAAATTATCTTTGAACAAACAAACTGTCAAATCAAGCTTTAAAGGCAACTTGACATTCGGCGTTTTCGGTCGTGTCACTGTCAAAAATTTCATCGTTCAACCAGAACTCCTTTATTTCAAATCTGGTAAAGTTGTGGAAACAAGTCTGTTCGAAGGCTCACAAGGCATCTTGCCAAATGTAAAACCAACATTGACTATCAACCAAGTAAATTTGGCTCTTCCTATTTATTTAGGTTATCAATTCCTTGATTTAGACTTGGTTAAGATGAGAGCTAACGTGGGCCCTGTTTTCTATTTCGCTGTAGGCGGAACAGAATATGTGTATCAGACTGTTGTAGGTAAAGAGGAAACTCCAGGTACAAGTTACGTTACAAATGATAGCTCTCCAAATGAAGATGTGACAATTGGTGCCGCTCTTAACCTCGGTATCGATGTATGGCGCTTTACTTTGGACGTGAACTACAGCCTCGGCTTGACAGAAGCTTTCGACGATGATATTGAAATCGGTGGTCATGAATTTGAAATGGATGACAATACAAAACAAAATATCTTCACAGTCACATTAGGTTTCAAACTTCTTTAATAGACTAAAGGCTAAAGACAAAAGGCTAAAGGTTTTTGATGACTTTTAGCCTTTTTTTTGTTTTTATATATTTTGTTTTAATGATTATTTTGTTACCTTTGAGAATTGAAAAATAAGTCGTGATTAAATGAAAAATATATGATTAACAATAATATAGATAATAATCTTTTTGTAAGAAATCGTAGGAATTTCTCCGAGAGACTTGCGAAAAACTCTATGGCGGTGTTCTGCGCTAACGAAGAGATGCCTCGTAACGGCGATCAATTCTATCCTTATCGTCAGCAGTCAGATTTCTTCTATCTCACGGGCATCGACCGCGACTGTGCATACCTTATTATATATCCCGACCACCCGAATCCGGAGATGCGAGAGATACTTTTCGTAGAACCTTATAGTGAAAGTAAAGTGATATGGCGTGGCGAGATGATAGACGCTAAAGAAGCCGCTGAAATATCGGGAGTTAAAAACGTGATGTATTCAGATAAATTCAATTCGGTACTTCAAGACCTCGCTCTTTCCTGCGAGACGATTTATCTCAATACTTACGAATATCCTAAATATGAATGTCCTGTCGTCACAATTCAGCAGAGATTCCTTGATGAGATAAAAGCGAAATTTCCTCTGCATAAGTTCGAGCGTTCGGCTCCGATATTGAATAAGTTACGTATGATTAAGTCGCAGGAAGAAATCGAGATTACGAAGCAAGCATGTGATATTACAGCGGAGGCTTTTCGCAGATGTCTGAAGACAGTGAAACCGAATCTTTATGAATATCAAATTCAAGCTGAGATAGAATACACCTTTAAATATAATGGCGCTAATGGCAACGCTTATTATCCTATCGTAGCTGCTGGTAAAAACGCCTGCTGCCTTCATTACTCGGCAAATAATAAGATATTGAAAGACGGCGACTTGATTTTATTCGACATCGGCTGCGAATATAAAAACTATTCTTCCGATTTGAGTCGTACCATTCCTATCAACGGAAAATTTACGCCACGACAGAAAGACTGTTATAACGCGGTCCTTCGAGTCATGAAAGAGATTACTAAATTATATAAGGTAGGCGGAACCATCGATGAGATTAACAAGGTGACTTATCAGCTGATGGAGAAGGAGATGATAAAACTTGGACTTTTCACCGAAGATGATGTCAAGAGTCAAGATCCTGATGCTCCGCTTTATCGTAAATATCTGATGCACGGAATGTCGCATCATATCGGCTTGGACGTTCACGACAGCGTCGATAAATATGAACCCTTCAAGCCGGGAATGATACTCACCTGTGAACCAGGACTTTACATCAGAGAAGAAGGCATCGGAATCAGGATTGAAAACGATTTGCTCATAACCGAAGATGAACCGATAAATCTCTTCGAAGGACTTCCTATCGAAGTGGAGGAGATTGAATGTATAATGCACAATTCATAATTCATAATGCATAATTGTAGAGACGTAACATATTACACCGATGAAAATAAAAGAGATGTAATTGGTGCGTCTCAATGAATTAACAATGTACGGACACATTGAATGTGTCCATAATATTGAATGTGTCCATAAAATAACATAAACAGGAAACTTTAACATTTTTTAAAAATAAACAACATGAAAAAGACTTTATCTATTTTTGTTCTCATGATTTTCATGGGGTTAGGTTTTGCAGCAAAGGCTCAAAACATTCAGGTGATGTATGATTTCGGAGGTGAACGTAAATATGTCACAACGACTCTTGAAATGTACAAACCCGACAAATGGGGTAACACTTTCTTCTTCGTAGATATTTATCACAATGGTAAAAATCATCCAGCCAATTATGGTCCTATGGGAATGTATATGGAGATTGAAAGAGGTTTGAATTTCTGGCAGAACACGAAGCTCAAAGACTTGAGCGCACACGTAGAATATACTGGCGGTCTTGGCGTTATTCCTCCTGGCATCGGCTACAACATCAACAACGCATGGATGTTCGGTGCAGAATATTGCTTCCATTCAGAAGATTACAGAAACACTTTGACAGTCTATGCCATGTATAAGACAATTGCCAAGACAGAACAAAAAGTTCCGTTGCAGTTCTCTATCGTCTGGGGAATGCAAGATTTGTTCAATGTGAAAGGCTTGAGATTTAACGGTTTCGCCGATTTCTGGTGGCAAGAAAATTATTCTTTGAAGTCGCAATTTACCTTTATCACAGAGCCTCAGATTTGGTATAATGTAGGACAATTCTTTAACTGTCCGAATCTCAATATTGGTGGCGAAGTAGAGATGTCGTATAATTTCACAGGCAATAATCTTCCTGATAAATTCTACGTCAATCCATGTCTCGGTGTGAAGTGGGTGTTTTGATTGATGAATAATGTAGAATTGTAGAGACGTACCATTACACTAATGAAAATAAACAATATGTAATTGATGCGTCTTAACAATTAGGAGTGAGGAATAAATACCGACCTTAAAAATCAAGTAGTTCTTTAATGATATGATGGTTTTTCGTAGGTTCATAATATCTTAACTCCGACTTTATATTCAGTTCGTTAAGGTAGTTGCGAATATCTTTCCTCGTCAGAACGATTCCGTTGTTGAACGGATTAATATAAAACAAGACATCTTCCAATTGCGGGAAATGTCTTGTTTTTTTACAATAAGCCAAAATGAAATGATTCGGTAAAACGATGGGGAATATCGGGAGGTTAAGTCGTTTTGCCACAATGCAATAGAGCATTCCTAACGAAAAAGGATTTCCCCTGTGAGTCTCGAAAAGCTTGTTCGCGTAATCGTAATCGTTGTTGTTGATCGCGATAATGTCGCCTTTGAATTTATTGACATCGTAAATGATATGATTCAAAATTTTTATCTGTTCCAAAGGTGTCAGGTCGTAATTTAATTCCTTCTCGACTTGCTCTATAATCATAATCGTTTGAAATCCAATGCTATGCCAATCTGCTTTTGGGAATTTATATTTAGATAATATGAAATAAGGCTCCAATAAATCATATTCTCTTTTTTCTTGCCATGACTTTATCTTATTTATAACGTATTGTTGTTCAATAATATTGATTAGATTTTTCAATCTCTCTATATGAAAATATTCTGTTGTCTCGTTTAATTTCTTTTTGAGATAGGGTAGGGCAGTCTCGCCATAACTTACGATGGCGTTTGCTATATTAACATATAGGTGTTCGTCGGGATCGTCGGTCAGGAACAGAAGCGAATGTAGTGTGTCGGTTGTTTTCATGCAATTGTTTTAAACAGAAAACAAACGAAGTTAAGATAAAGTTTTAACAGAATCAATCTTTGTAAAAATTCATGTCAATCAAATACTTATATGATTTCTCCGGCATGAAATAACGAATGTCTTTACCTTCGGCTACGGCATTTCTGATAAACGTTGAAGATATTTCAATCTCAGGAGCTTCAATGATTTGCACCGATTTATGGTTTAACAACTCACTTTCGACATAACCTTTTCTTGGATAGACAAGAAGTTTATAATTTTCGAGAATGACCTGATAGTTTTTCCATTTGTGAAAATCTTTTAAGTTATCCATTCCGCAGATGAGGTAAAAGTCGGTGTTCGGGTGACGTTCCGACAGACGCACAAGAGTATCAATGGTATAAGAAGGTTTCGGCATATAAAACTCGATGTCGCAGACCTCAAAACGCGTGTCGTTCTCGATTGCCATCTCCAACATGTCGCGACGATGATAATCTTCGAGAAGAGATTTCTTGTCCTTAAACGGGTTTTGAGGACTGACGACAAACCATATCGCTTCTAAATCAGTGTGTTCCACTATGTAGTTGGCAAGCATCAGATGTCCGTTATGAACGGGATTGAATGAGCCGAAGAACAGACCGATTTTAGTTTTATACATTATTATAATATGTTAAAGAGTTGTTCTTTGATTTTTTCGAGTTCGTCTTTCATCTTCACGACGAGACGTTGAATATCAGCATCATTAGCCTTAGAACCGAGAGTGTTTATCTCGCGTCCCATTTCTTGCGCGATGAAACCAAGTTTCTTACCGGCGCCTTCTTCGTCGATAGACTCTTCATAATAAGAGCAGTGTTTTGCGAGACGCACCTTTTCTTCTGTGATATCCAACTTTTCAAGATAGAAAATCAATTCCTGCTCGAGGCGGTTTTCGTCATATTTACCTGATTGCGTCAGTTCTGTGAGATTCTTGATAAGTTTATTCTTGACATTCTCGTGGCGATTTTTCTCGAAAGGAGTCACTTCGTCGAGATATTGCATGATGAGATCTTTTCTCTTAAGCAAATCTTTTTTAAGGATTTCGCCTTCTTGCTGGCGGAAGCTGTCGGTCATATTCAATGCCGATTGTAATGTCTCTTTAATCTTCTCAAAAAATACTTCGTCGTATTGTTGCTCTGGCGTGACGAAGATTCCAGGCATTTTGAAGAGAAGCATCGCTAAATCAGTAGATTGCGGAATGTTATATTCTTCGGAAATATCTTTAACCTGTTTAAGATAAGAAGCTATGACTTCCTTTTCGATATGAGTGTTCAGCTCGACATTAGTGTCGGTGATAGTGATTATCACATCGACTTTTCCTCTTTGCAAAGTGGCAGTTGCCATATTACGATATTCCAATTCTTGAGAACGTAATTCTTGAGGTAATTTTACTGATAAATCCAACTGTTTAGAATTCAAGGTCTTGACCTCGATGACAATCTTTTTTGTCAGATATATTTGTTCGGCTTTTCCGTAGCCAGTCATTGATTTAATCATGATGATGAATTTTGGTGCAAAGATAATCCAAAAATCTTGTTTTTCTCCAAAAAAAAACCTACCTTTGTGAGTACCTTTTTTAGAATCTAAGATTTTGAGAAAGTAAACAATAATTATTAAGTATAAACACTTTAAAATCATAAAACTATGTCAGAAAAAATGACCTCACAATTAGCAATGGAGTTGGAAGCCAAATACGGCGCTCACAACTATCATCCACTTCCTGTAGTTTTGGCAAAAGGTAAAGGCGCAAAAGTATGGGACGTTGAAGGCAAAGAATACTACGACTTCTTATCAGCTTACTCGGCAGTAAATCAAGGACATTGTCACCCTGCAATTATTAAAGCTTTATGTGAACAAGCAGAAAATCTTACTTTAAGCTCACGTGCTTTTTATAACGACAGCCTCGGCGTCTGGGAAAAATATATCACAGAATATTTCGGCTACGACAAAGTTCTTCCAATGAATACAGGCGCTGAAGCCGACGAGACAGCTCTTAAATTGGCACGCCGTTGGGGAACAGTCTGCAAAGGCATTCCTAATGATGAAGTTACAATCGTTTGCTGCGAAGGTAATTTCCACGGTCGTACCATCACCATCATCACTATGTCGAACGACCCTGATTCATACGCAAACTACGGTCCTCTTACACCTGGTTTTATTCGTATTCCTTACAACGATCCAGATGCTTTGGAAGCTGTCTTGGCAGAACACGGACACAAAATCGCAGGTTTCTTGTTAGAACCAATTCAAGGCGAAGCCGGAGTTTATGTTCCAGATGAAGGTTATCTCAAAAAATGCTACGACATCTGTAAGAAATACAACGTCTTGTTCATGGCAGACGAAGTACAAAGCGGTATCGCACGTACAGGTAAGATGTTAGCCTGCGACCACGAAAACGTACGTCCTGACATATTAATATTAGGTAAGGCATTGAGCGGTGGCGTTGTCCCGGTATCGGCTGTCTTGGCAGACGACTATATCATGATGAACATCAAGCCAGGTGAACACGGCTCAACATTCGGTGGTAACCCAATAGCTGCTAAGGTCAGTATGGCGGCTCTTCAAGTCATTAAAGACGAGAATCTCATGGAAAAAGCTGAATATCTCGGCAATATTTTCCGCGAAGAGATGAGAAAAATCGACAGCCCTATGATTGAGTTGGTTCGCGGTAAAGGTCTGCTCAACGCTGTCATCATCAAACCTAAAGACGGCAAAGAAGCTTGGGACGTATGTATGAAGATGAAAGAAAACGGCGTCTTGGCAAAACCAACACACCAACATATCATACGCTTCGCTCCACCTTTAGTAATCACTGAAGAAGAATTACGCGCAGCGATAGAAATCATCAAAGAAACAATTTTGTCGTTCTAAACTGTAGAGACGTATCGATGTAACTTCCAATAACACACATCGATGCGTCTCAATATAAATAGACGTGTCAATGTGTTTTATTGCAGGATACATTGACGCGTCTCTACAAAATCTCAACATGCTAACAAAAATCATAATTTATTATGTCATTCTTATCAACATTGGCAATTTCGTTCTGTTTGCCATTGATAAGCATTTGTCGATAAGAAACAGGGAACGTATTCCAGAGTCAACATTGATTTTATTATCGGCATTAGGTGGCGCATTAGGAGGATTATGCTCGATGTATCTCTTCAGGCATAAGACGAAACACGCGAAGTTTTATATATTACTGCCTCTGTTTTTGATATTACATATAATCGTAGCAATCTTGATGATATTTTAATGAACAATGTATAATGTATAATTTTTAACTATTCATTGTTAATTGTTAATTGTTCATTATCAAAGGTACTTCCTTCATCGCTTCAATCTTATTATTTTCAATGTCAATGTGATAGCAGAACATCGTCTTTCCGTTTGTCAACAGAAGATAATCGACATTCAGTCCTGAATAATAGCGAATCGCTTGGTCTAAGACTTTTTGACTTATCGGTACTGATTCAGCCTTACATTCTACTATCATCTTAGGTGCGCCTGATTTGTCGAAGACCACGATGTCGCAACGTTTCGGAAGATTGTTTACTTTTATAGAATATTCCACAGCGATAAGTCCAGCAGGATATTTTTTTACTTCAACAAGATAATATAACATCTTCTGACGCACTTCTTCCTCGGGAGTTAAGGTGCAGTAAATCTTACGTATAGGGTCAAAAACTCTATTCTTTTCGTTTTCTGTTATCGTGAGAAACCAATTCATGAAACAAAAATAAAAAAAAAAGTTGGAGAACAACAATAACAGTTGAAAAAAAGTGTATATTTGCCATCGCGTTTGTAGATGGTATAAGACTAATCACTTAATTAAATATTAAATATGAAAAAAGGTATCGCAATGAAATCCATCATTATGATCGCTATTGCGTTTGTAACATTGATGGTCGGTTGTAAAAAACCGGTTGAACAAAGTACTGTAAGTATTGATGATTTTAAAGAAAAGGCAACCATTATCGGTCATTTAACTTACGATGAAGGTCAAGTCTTGGAAGGCACAAGCTACACAACTTCGGTAAAGCCTGCAGCAAATGTTAAGGTTACTGCTGTTATCGCCAGCTCAGAGTTCTCAATGACAGGAAGCAACAAAGGTAATCTTACTTACACAACAACAACAGACGAAGAAGGTAATTACGAAATCGTTGTCCCTGTTACAAACAGCGGTGTTAACGTAAGAGTTAAGATAACAAACTTCACAGGTCAATACAAACGTATAGTTGATGTAAAAGATGGTCAAGCTGTATACGAATATGAAGATGTAGTTTACAAACTTGATGATATGGAATTCTTCCTTGAACCTGATGATGTTGAAGTTGCTGATGGTTTATTTGAATACGTAGAACGCGAAGAAGAATTTGAAACTGCTACTATCGTTGGTATGTTGATGTACGATGAAGGTCAAGGCTTCGATGGTACAAACTATACACGTCTTATAAAACCTGCTGCAAATGTTAGCGTTACAGCTTCTATAGCTAAGGCAGAATTCCCAGAAACAGCAGACGAAGAAGGTTATCTTACTTTTACAACAAGAACTTCTTCAGAAGGTGCTTATGAAATTGAAGTTCCTGTTACAAGCGCAGGCGTTAATGTAAAGGTTGAAGTTGTCAGCTTCATCGGTCAATATCATCAAATCATCGACGTAGAAGACGGTGAACCTGTCTATGAGGATGTGGATGTTATTTACAGCCTCGAAGATAAAGAATTCCGCCTTGAACCAAACGATATTAAAGTTTTAGACGGTGAATTTACATACGAAGCACGTGAAACTATGGAAGAATATTACAACTCAGAATTTAGAGTCGTTGTTCGTCAGGCTCACTACGAAAAGAATACAGCAGATACTACAGTTAAGAAGAAATATAAAGAAGCTGCAAATGTAGATGTTGTTATTAAAGTTACTTATAAAGGCGAAACATTTACATACGTATCATCAACTGATAATGAAGGTGTTGCAACATTCAATCTCCCAACTGACTCAAAGACTTGGGATCCTGAAATTGAAGTGAAGGCAAAACAATATACAACGGATAATTTCAGATACTATAAAGTAGAAGAAGATAAAGAGACTGGAAAAAAGAAAATTGAAGACCATAGATTGTCAGGTTTCTTTAAACAAGGAGAAAGTGTTTTTGAGAATGAATTCACTGATGTTGAAGGCATGCCAGTACGTGAATGCCGTGTCAAGATGAACTTTAATGTTTTTGACGGTGAAGATGATCACGGTCATGACACAGAAAATTGGAATGGTGTTCCTTTTACGGAGGAATAATGCCCCTTTTAACTTTTAAGAAATAATATTATGAAACGATATATTTTAACATTAGTTATTTGTGCTCTTACATCATTGGGTTTAAATGCTCAAGATGCAAAGAAGGTCACATATATTCCAGAGCAAGGAGAAGTGGCTATTGGTTTTGATGCAGCTCCTGTTTTGAAATATGTTGGCAATTTATTCAACAACACAAGCAATAATACTCTTGGTAACCTCAGTGGTCAACCAGTCTCAGCTGAAGGATTGGAAAGATTTGAAATAGCAGATATCACACCAGACGTATCTATCATGGGTAGATATATGATCACCGACAATTTGGCTGTACGTGCAAATATCGGAATCCAACAACGTTATTTGACAACAAACAGATATGTCTCTGACGACTTGGCTGACATCAATAATCCTTTGAATGAAACCAAGCTCATCGATACACGTTTTGATGCAAAGAAAGGTTTCAGCGCTATTATAGGAGCTGAATATCGTAAAGGTAACAATCGCATACAAGGTGTTTTCGGCGGAGGATTCCTCATCGGATGCAATAGCTCTAAAACCGAATATCAATATGCTAACGCGTTGACTTCTATAAACCAGTCTCCAACAACAGCATTGGAAAATACAGCTTTTGGAGATTATCGTAAACTTAATGAAGTCACCAACTCAAATTTGGTTTTAGGTTTTGCTGGTAATGTCGGCGTTGAATTTTTCGTCGCACCTAAAGTTTCTCTTGGCGCAGAAGTCAACCTCTCTGTTTACTCAGTATCAGAAGGTCAGACTTACATTGAGACAGAAGGTTATAATGTAGGAAAAAGCAGCGTGGAAACACGTATTGAGTTAGTATCTCCTGGTGATAAGACTTTTGTATTCGGTACAAATAACCTCGGAGGTTCATTGTATTTATCATTCTACTTTTAATAAGTGAAATGAAACATCAAGGGAGCTGCTTGAAAAATGGCAGCTCCTTTTTTTATAACAAAGATGATAATCAGTCGATTTGTTGGAAAGTAACAATATGTTATAAAAAATAAAAAAATATTTGAATTAGATTATCATCGTTTTTAAAAAATAATTATCTTTGCAACTCGAAAAATGACAGATGTCGGGTTCTACTAGTCGGTCAGGTAACGACACTCTCACTGTCGAAACAGGGGTTCGAATCCCCTACCCGATACAAAGTAAAATAAGAAGTTCTGATGAGCTTCTTATTTTTTTATGCCTTTGCTATAAATATCTTTATTCGTGGGTGATGCCGAAGTTTACCTTACGCGATATAATGTCATAAAGCATGCTTGTTATAATTCCTATTAACATACCTACGATGACTCCGACGACGACGTCTCCCGGATAATGTACGCCCATATATATTCTGCTGTAAGCCACCAAACTCGCCCAAATAAACATGACCCACGCGATTTTCTTGTAGTACCTTTTTAATAGATGTGTGATGAAGACAGCGAGTGCGAAACAGTTGCAGGCGTGCGACGAGATGAAACCGTAGGCTCCGCCACAATGTCCGTTGGGAAGATAAACCAAATCTTTGATGGCTTCGTTGTGACACGGACGCGGACGCTCGAAGATTGGCTTGAAGACATGCGACGAAATCTGGTCGGAACATACAATCAACAAAATTACACCTATTATAATTAATATGCTCTGTCGTTTGTATTGTTTTATGATTAGAAACAGCAAAACCAAATAGAATGGAGCCCAAGTGATTTTGCCCGAGATGAATGTCATGACAGGATCGAGCCAATCAACATGAAGCCCGTTGAGAAACAAGAATAATTCGGTGTCTAAGTTTGTTATGAAGTTCATTTTTTAAGTCTACAGTCTACGGTCTACAGACCTTGGGTTAATTTTTCGGATTTTCAGATTCTCAATTTTTCAGATTTTCAATAAGCTTATTCCTTTCTTCGATATAAGATTCGTTATAAGGATTTCTTCTTATCAGTTCGTTGATGGCATTCAAGGCTTTCTTAGGTTTTTTGTTTTTATATTTTTCAAATTCTGCATGGAAATGGCTGTCGTCTTTGCAAGGGCAACCTAATTCTTCGTCATAATGAGTTATAAATCCAATGGCTTCAGTTTCAAGGTTTTCTATTGTGAATAAGATAGGAATCTCGAAATATTCGTAGTCGGGATTCTGGCATTCGTTCCAATTTCCTTTTGTCATCAGGAAGAATTTTTGTAGTTGGGAGTTGATATGGTCGTTGAGAGGATTTATGATGTTGAACTCGCCGAGCGTACCGTCACAATGCACTGTAAACTGCATTATTGTTGTTCCCAAGGTGCAGCTTTCTCTTGAAATTTTGTTATAATCGACGTTGAGGAAGAAGTCGCGCTCGAAAGCACCGCTGCCTCCTTTATATCTATAGTCGAGCATCGTCTTGATGATGCGGTTGTTCTCTTTTAAAAGACTTTGAATATCAGCCGCTGAGCTTTGAGCCATGAGCCTTGAACTGAAGACGAAAGATAAAATCAATGAAGTTAATAATATGTACGGATACACTGAACAAGACCATTTTGACAATGGACGTACATCCTTCATTATACATTCTTCATTGTACATTGTTCATTCTTCATTCGTTAAGCTAAGCCAAATCAAGTCTTTAAGTTCTTTGATACCTTCGCCCGATGCAGAGCTGATGAAGATATGTGGCACTTTTTTAGGAAGATGTTTCTTGATGTCTTTTCTTTGTTGCTCGTCGATGAGGTCGTTTTTACTTATCGCGAGGATACGTTTCTTATCTAAAAGCTCTGGGTTATATTTCTTCAGCTCGTTAAGGAGTATGTCGTAAGTCTCTTTCACGTTTTCGCTATCGGCTGCCACCATGAAGAGCAATATTGAATTTCTTTCAATATGACGTAAGAAACGCAATCCGAGACCTTTACCATCGGAAGCACCTTCTATGATTCCAGGAATGTCGGCCATGATAAACGATTTCATATCGTAATAAGGCACTATGCCGAGGTTAGGTGTCAGGGTTGTGAAAGGATAGTCTGCTATTTCAGGTTTAGCTGCCGACACTACGGATAGCAATGTCGATTTGCCGGCGTTAGGGAAGCCTACGAGACCGACGTCGGCGAGGAGTTTCAGTTCTATGATTATCCAGCCTTCTATGGAAGGTTCTCCAGGTTGTGAGAACTTAGGAGCTTGCATGGTGGCTGTTTTGAAGAAGGCATTGCCTTTGCCACCGCGACCGCCTTTCATTAAGACTATCTCTTGTTTGTCTTCTGTTATCTCGCCGAGAGGCTCGCGAGTCTCAGCGTCGTAAGCCACGGCTCCGAGAGGAACGTCGATATAGATATTTTTTCCATTGGCACCAGTTTTGAGTGCATCGCCGCCGTTGCCACCGTCTTCGGCGAAGAGATGTTTGGTGTAACGAAGATGCAACAACGTCCATAGCTGAGCGTTACCTCTCATGATGACGTCGCCACCTTTGCCACCGTCGCCACCGTCAGGACCGCCTTTTGGAACATACTTGGCACGATGAAAGTGCATTGAACCGCCTCCGCCTTTACCAGAACGACAGAATATCTTTACATAATCGACGAAATTTGATGCCATAACTTTAATT
>JAZOCI010000046.1:0-5188 GCA_045596465.1 Bacteroidales bacterium
CAGTGAAACGTCTTAATGCTGATAAACGTGGTACTTTGATAGGTGAGTTCTCTGGCGACGATAAGATATTACAGATATTCTCCAACGGCGAGTTCCGTCTCTCAGGATATGATTTGTCAACACATTTTGATGACGATATGACGCAAATCATGAAGTTCAATCCTGATACGATATTCTCTGTTATTTATATTGAAGGCGAGACAAAACTGATGTATATCAAGCGTTTCAATATAGAAGAAGATGCACCTCTTAACAGGAGAATTTCTTTTATAGGTGAAAATGAGAATGCCGAATATCTCATCATGAACATGGATTTGTTGCCGAGATTGTTGTTGACATTTAACGATAGCCCTTCTGGAAAACAATATGAAGATGAGGAACTTAACGTTGCAGAATTTATTGGCGTGAAGAGCTATAAGGCAAAAGGCAAGCGACTGTCTACACATGATGTGGCAACATATACGTTCTTGGAACCTTTTGAACCAGAAGAGGAAGAAGTTGAAAAGATAGAGGAAAATGTTGAAACCGGTGAAAATAATACTGAAATACAAGAAGATAACAATCAAGATGTAATACCATCAAATAATGAGTCAGACGATAATTTCTTCTCTGAAGACGATGGCGTTCAATTAACTTTATTTGAGTGATTATGAGAAAGTCAATAAGTCAACGAATCGTCAAGTCTCCAAGATGTAGGATCTTGTCGATATTGTTTTTGGTGTCGATAGTATTTGTTTCTTGTTCGCCTAAGAAAAATTTGGCTTACGATTTCGTTAAAATATCAAAAGGAGCGTCGGTAGCCTTATATCTTCCTAATGAGTTGAAAAAGACTAACATAAGAAAAGACTGTGACCCGAATATTCCAGAATTATTTGTGTTAGACGAAAATCAACTTCGAGATACGATAGAGGCGAGGACGAAGATTGTCAATAAGATAGATGACGATATATTTCTTGAAGTCATGATAGCTTCTTTTGCAAAGACTCTCGAAGATTATGATCTTAAGTTGGAATATTGGGAGAATGAAAACACAAAACCGGATTCTCTTCATTGGGTCGTTGACTTGTCGCATGTTGAGGTTCAAGAATATGTGACTCATTTGCTGTCGGAATGTGGAGTGGAAGGAAATGTGGAGTTTTTTGCGGCTACGGCTGTAAATGTGGCTTCGTGGTTCGAACTAATAAATGACGATAAATCGCACTTTCTTTTTACAGAACAAAATTACGAAGAGTACATAGCGGATTGCTATTATACTTTAGATTCTCTTAATAACTTGATTGCCAATGTTGAATATAAGAAACTTACGATTGATGAGTTCTATGATTTCGCAGTGATTTTAGGCAAACTTTATGCGGGATATACTTACGATTTCTTTATGAACGACTACGTCAGGAAGGAAATGTTAAGGAAAGAAAAAGAATGTTCAACAAATTCATATTTTCGCTACGATCCGTACGAAGTTTATATCTATAATACATCGAGAGATAGATTTATACCAATGGAAGTTGATAATTAAACTCCTGATTCCTAACTCCTGATTCCTAATTCTTTATTGCTAAGCTCTTTGATTTTAGCTTTCATCTCGGAAGCCTTCACGTCGTGAACCTTGCCTCCCTTTATGATTCTGATGCTTCCTGTTTCTTCGGATACTACAATCGCGATGCAGTCGCTGTTTTCTGTTATTCCGATGCCTGCTCTGTGACGAAGTCCGTAGCTACCAGGAAGATGCGTGTTTTGTGTGATAGGTAAGATGCAACGAGCGGCCTCTATTTTGTTGTTTGCAATAACCATGGCACCATCGTGTAATGGACTGTTTTTGAAGAAGATATTTTCAAGTAACGGCTTGCTGATGACAGCGTCGATTACGACTCCGGTTTCAACGATTTCGTTCAGGTTGTTCTCTTGTGTCAGTAAAATCAAAGCACCGACTTTATCTTGCGACATTGAGGCGCAGGCTTCGCAAATAGAGGTGAGGTCGAGAGATGAATCTTCCTTGTATCTGAAGCCCATTCCTACAATAAGTTTCTTGAATGCTTCTGCGATTTTTGTGTTGCCGATACCGAGAAGGAAACGTCTTACTTCAGGTTGGAATATGATTATCAGGGCGATAAAACCGACATTGACGAAAGCTCCGAGAATATAACTCAACAGTTCCATGTTGAGAGCTGTGACGATTTTCAATCCTAAGATGATGGCGACGATGCCGAAGAAAATCTTGATGGCGGTAGTTCCTTTTACGAGATAATATAATCCGTAAAACAGCAATCCGACCAAAAATATGTCCAAAATATCCCAAATACGAATCTGTATGAAGGCGTTTATCAAAAGCTCGTTCATGTTAATTTATTTTTAGCAAAGATAAGAAAAAGACGAAAGTTGAAAGTCAAAAGACAAAAGTTTTTTTCATTCTTCATTCTTCATTGTTCCAACGAGTTTTACAACTTCAACAGCTTCTTTAACATCATGGACTCTCAAAATGTTGGCGCCGTTCAGCAGGGCAATGGTGTTTAGGACGGTTGTTCCGTTAAGAGCTTCTTGAGCTGTTATTTCCAATGTTTTATAAATCATTGATTTACGTGATATTCCAATAAGAACAGGAAGATTATCGATTCTGTAATCCTTAATGTTTTTTAACAAGTCGAAGTTAGATTTCATACTTTTATTAAAGCCGATACCTGGATCTAATATGATGTTCTGCTCTCCATATTGCGACAGCTCATCGACTTGTTTTTCAAAGAAATTTCTGACCTCATCACAGATGTCGTTTTCAATTATTTCATTATGGAGATTATCTATATTATTTCCGCTGTGCATTAATATATAAGGGATGTGATTTTTACCGATATAAGGAATCATTTTTTTATCGAAGATGCCACCGGAAATATCGTTTATGATGTTGGCTCCGTTTTCTATTGCGTTATAAGCCACGTCTTTACGGAAAGTGTCGATAGAGATTACTGCGTTGGGAAACTCTTTTCTTATCTCGATTAGAGAGGATAGGAGACGCGACAATTCTTCTTTTTCGCTGATGACTTCCATTCCTGGACGCGAGGAGAATGCTCCGATATCGATGATGTCGGCGCCGTCTCTTAACATTTTTTCACAATGTCTCAAAACATCGTTTGTGTTGTTATGCGAGCCTCCGTCGTAAAAAGAATCTGGCGTGAGATTTAAAATGCCCATGACTAACGGTCTTTTAAGATCTGAGAATCTGAGAACCTGAGAATCTGAGAATCTGTTGTCTTTAGAAAAAAAATGCTTTCCAATATTCGCTTCCATAATGAAAAATGCTTATCTTTACATTCTTAAAATATTGATAGTTCTATTGATAATAGATAAAACTATTTTCTTACAAAAATAATAAAATATTGAGATGAAAGATACACAAAATCAATTTAAAAAGGTTGTTGAACAATGTACTGAGATATTTACTAAAAAGATGATGGATTATGGTGTGGCATGGCGTATCATGAGAACGACATCTGTCACAGACCAGATTTTTATCAAAGCTAACAGAATCAGAAGCCTTCAGACTAAAGCAGAGCATCTTGTCAATGAAGGAATAGAACCGGAGTTTATTGGTATAATAAATTATTCGGCTATGGCTATCATACAATTACGTCTCGGTGTTGTGGATAAACCAGATCTTGAACCATCGAAAGCTGCAGAACTTTATTCTGGTGTTCTTCAAGAAGCATACGATTTGATGCAATGCAAGAATCACGATTATGACGAGGCTTGGAGAAGTATGCGCGTCAGTTCTATGACAGATTTGATTTTGATGAAGCTTTTGAGAATTAAAGAGATAGAAGACCATGACGGTAAGACGATAATTTCTGAAGGCTTAGACGCCAATTATTTTGACATTATCAATTACGCTGTTTTTTGTATGATTTTATTGTCGGAACAATCTGAAAACAATTGATTATTATGAGAAAAGACTACACAAAATCCGGATTCCTTTCTTTTGCAATCACCATCTGGGCGTTGATTTGCGCTGTCTTTGTCGGATTTTTCCCGAACTTCTCATGGCTGATGCTCACTGCAATTCTTATCCCGATTATAGCCTCGTTTTTGTTCAATAATTATTACAACAGAGCAGGCTTGAACTTATGCCGTTTCTTGGTGGGAGCGCTTTTTGTCTTCAGCAGTTTTACCAAAGGCGTTGATCCTCTTGGAACTAAGTACAAGATGCTTGACTATTTCATCGCCTATAATATGGAATGGCTGAATGGTCTCGCCCTCGTACTTTCCGTAATAATGATTATGGCTGAGTTTATCGTTGGTATTTGCTTGATCCTGAATCTTTTGCCACGCCTCGCTACGCTCGGCGCTTCACTGCTGATGCTCTTCTTCACGACTTCAACTTTCTTCGACGCAATATATAATCTCGTCCCTGATTGCGGTTGCTTCGGTACTGCAATAAAAATGAGCAACTGGCAAACTTTCTTCAAAAATCTTATAATACTCGTAGTGCTGATTCCTTTGATATTCAATAATAAGTCGCTGATAAACAAGAGAGTCACGGTTTTAGGACAGACTTTGTTTACCTTCATATTTATTGGATTATTCGTGGGATTTGAGATCTATAACATACGTCATCTCCCTGTCATCGACTTCATGGAATGGAAAGTCGGTCGTGATATGAAACCTGCTGAAGAGGCTGAACCTGCCGAGATTTATCTCACATTTAAAAATATAGAAACAGGCGAGACTGAGGAATATCTTTCGCCTAATTATCCTTGGAATGACTCGGTATGGATGTCGCAATGGGAATTCGTCTCGCAACGTCAAGAGGGTGGTACTCAATCGTTTGGATTTTCAATATTGAATGAAGACGGCGACGATTATACTGATATGTTGTTATATACTGAGAAATTGTTCGTCTTTGTGGCTCCATACCTTAATGAGGTCACTGAAGAAGAGTTGGCAGAATGTCAGCGCATCTATGAGCTCGCTAACGAATATGGATACAATTATTTATGGATAACTTCAGTAAATCCAGATTATGTTCATGAACTTCAAAATGATTATGATATGTTCGATGAAGTTTATTATGGCGACGAACTCGAACTGAAGTCGATGGTGCGTTCTAATCCGGGATTGATGTTGTTAGATAATGGTGTTGTTATCGACAAATGGAGTAAGATTGATTTTCCAACAGAAGATAAAATAATTAATCTAAAAT
>JAZOCI010000047.1:0-9551 GCA_045596465.1 Bacteroidales bacterium
ACGATGAAGTGCTTCCTTATTGCGACAAAGCTATCGAGATACCGCAGGAAGGAACTAAACATTCGCTCAACGTCTCGGTGACAGCCGGCATAGTGATGTATCACCTATTTAATTCTATGTGGAGTTGAATGTTGATTCTGACTCTGACACTGACTCGTTGTCTTGAGCGGCAGGCGTTCCGTTTCACTACACACCTACCTATTTATCTCACGCCCCTACAGGGCTCGGTGACTTGGTGACTCAGAAACTTGGTGACTTAAAAAAAATACCTCCGTATTGAACCAAGGTCTTTCATCTTTGTTTTTTGAGAAACAACTTAAAAACAACAAAAGATGAAAAATTTCAATTCACTATTCAAGACATTACTTGTCGTCATCATGATGATGACACCGATGGTTTTTCATGCTAAGAACCACGACGTAAAAAACATGGCGAAACGTATTGACAAGGTTTACATCTCTGCCACGCCAGACATTTTGGAGAACAAAGGCAATGTGGTGACAGTCACCATTTCAGCCGAGTTTCCGCCACGATATTTTCATAAGAAAGCTGTGATGAACATCACTCCGGTTTTGGTTTATGAAAATGGCGAGACGGAGTTGCCATCGATGAATTTCATAGGTGAGAAAGTCACTGGCGACGGCGTTGTCGTCGATAAGAGAGAAGGTGGCTACTATTCCTACACCGTGAGCATACCTTATAATGATGAGATGTATAACTCATTATTAATTGTGGAGCCACTCGTTTATAAGTTTAAAGAGACAGTTTATCCTAATCATCAAAGCATCAGAGACAAAGGCGAATTTGCCACAGCCAACACTTTCTTGATTGCAGAAGGCGTGATAAATACGGCACATAATATCGACAAGAGTTCTTTGAAGACAGCCTACGCTAAATCAACTATCGAGCCTCAGGTTGTTAGCGACAACGGCAATATTTTCTTTATGGTAAATTCCGACGCTATCAATTGGTCTACACCTTTAAACAAAAATGTGAAAAACAAAACTGCCGTCGATGACTTGACAGCGCATATTTTGAAAGGCTGGAATGTACAGAATATCGAGATAAACGGCTGGGCTTCACCGGAAGGACCTCTGAGTTATAACAAAGACTTGTCGGGAAAAAGAGCCAAGATGACAGAACAATTTTTAAGAAAGAAGTTGGCGTCACTCCCCGCGCAGAAAAATTCTCATGTGAGCTACAAAAACGTGAACGACATCAAATTCGTAACTAAAGGCAACGGCGCCGACTGGAACGGATTGATGAAAGCGATAGAAAACTCTAACATCAAAGATAAACAAACCATTCTCAACACTTTGAAGAAACAATCACCGGAACAGAGAGTAGCGCAGCTGAGCAAATATATCAAGCAATATCCAGAGTTTGAGAAGAGCATTTTGCCGTCTTTGAGAAAGACGATCGTAAAGGTAAACACAATCGAGCCGAAGATGACCGACGAGCAGATTACAAAAGTATGTACAAAAAATCCTAAGTCATTGACTTGCGACCAGATGATGTATGCAGCAACATTAGTAAAAGACTTGAATAACAAGGAGAAGATCTATATCACAGCGATAGAGACATATCCTAATCATGCCGAGCCATATTGTAATGCGGGAGCCGTAGCAATAGAAAAAGGTAACATAAAACATGCAAAGCAACTCACAAATCAAGCGATAGAAATCGACGATTTGTTAGCTGAGGCGTATAACAACTTAGGCATTATAGCAATATTTGAAAACGATTACAAGTCGGCAGAAGATATGTTTAAGAAAGCAAGAAAGTTAGGACATAACACCAACTATAACGAAGGAGTGGTGCATATTAACAAAGGTAACTACGACAAAGCCGCTAAGTTGATGAGCAAAGAAAATCCTAACTGCGACTATAATATTGCATTGGCACAGACTTTAGACAAGAAATATACTATAGCGGAAGAGACTGTCAAATGTTTGGAAGAAAACGGCAAGACATTATATCTGCAAGCCATCATTGCATCGCGCACCAATGATGTGGAAAAGAGCTTGAAACACCTCGCCAAAGCGATTAAAAAAGACTCCAAAATCAAGAAAATGGCAAAGCAAGACATGGAATTTGCATACATGCACGACAATCCCGATTTTATCGCTCTAACTGAATAAATTACTTCAAAAACACAATGAGCCGCCACGAGCGGCTTTTTTTAAATTTTTTTCTAATTTTTGTAGAAACTATTCAAATATTTTGTTATTTTTGCGGGTCATTTATATAATTTTTAAGAAATCAAAATAACATTGTGATGCTAAATATCAGAAGAGTAGTTGCTATCATTCTATTAGTCACACCGTTGACGTTTTTTGGTCAAGGTAGAGGAAGTTACAAAATCAGAGAAAACGACAAACCAATTACGAGGGTGAAACCTGATTTTACTGGTAAGAATAACACGAAAAGTAAATTATATTTCCAGGCAAGTATTGGTCCAACAATTTTAAATGCTGATAATGGTGGTAAAAAACTCGGAGTCGAGGGCAATATCGGTGTTGGTTACCAAATCCATAAGTTTGTTGGTGTGGAAGCAAGAATAGGCTACGCATTTTTACAAGGTAATTATGATAACTTTGGAAGAATTGTGTCTCAAAAATCGGATTTGTTCGAAGGTAATATCAATTTGATGCTTAATTTGACAAATATCATCTTAGGTGTGGATAGTGGCAGAAGATTTGATATCATTCCTCACGTTGGTATCGGACAGGTGCAAAGTAGGGGCCGTGTTGAATACGAAAACGGCGATGTGATGTCGTTCGGCTACAAGGATTATGATTCTCCCCAAAACAATACCAACTTGGTCGATGGCAAAGTGCAATATGGCTATATGTATTTCAAAGCATACGGTGGCGGTATCGGCAAGAGAGTCGTTTCTTTGACAGTTCCAATGGGTATCGACTTTGTGTGCCAAGTCACCAAATCGTTAAAAATCCACCTTGATTTCATAACAAATTACGTTGATACAGACCGTCTTGACGCAGTTCCTGCAGGTAAGGCTCGTGACTGGTATTCGTCAGTTCAGATGAGATTCCAAATAAAACTTCACGAGAAGACACCATCTCCTTGCGACAATTTGTTTTACAATTACAGATAATTTGGTACATAAATAAAAACTATAACAGGGTTATGAATGAGTTGAATTTATCAAAGCTATTTTTAGTTATTGCTCTTGTGGTTGGCATCATGCCGGTTGTTGCACAAGAAGAAAATAGTGAGGTCAGAGAAATAGGTGCGGAGGTTAAGTTAGATACAAAACTCAACTTTAAAAGATACTTTTATCTCAGTGGCGATCTTGGATCAGGTCTCTTAGACGGAGATAATACACAGTTTAAATTGGGTTATAACGGACACTTTGGCGTTGGATATCAATTCGACAAGTATATATCACTCAAAGCTAACATCGGATACGGTAGCCTCAGTGGCGGTTTCGAAAGTCCTGATATTACAATAGACAAGCTGAATTATTTTGAAGCCAATGTCAATTTGATGTTCGATGCTTTGGGAATATTCTTCGGTTATAATCCGGACAGAAGATTTACCGTGCAACCTCATGTCGGATTAGGTCAAATTCAATACAGACTTAATGCACTCAATGCAGACGGAAGCACCTACGAAAGAATAGGATACAAGGATCAAGAATATACCAAAGGTGGCGGCATCCAAGGTAGAAAAGTTGTTACAGTAGTGCCTTTCGGTATAGAATTCGATTATAATATCAATAAACAATGGAAACTTTATTTGGATTATATTGCAAACTATGCTGACAGCGATCTCGTTGAAGGCGTGAACGGCAACTATAGAAATGACTGGTTTCATTCGTTTAACATCGGTACCTCTTACAGACTCGGTGTCGAAAGAGAAAAAGTTGAAAAGGTTAGAGCACCTAAAGTATCTGACGAAAGTGGTGTAGAAGAAGAAAAGCCAGCCACTGTTGAGAAACCTGTTAAGACTCCTTTCTGCAACTATTGGTACATAACAGGTGATGGTGGCGCAGCTTATATGATGGGCGACAACAACTTTAACTTCAGTTCGGTAAAGGCTAACTACAGCGTAGGCGTTGGTTATAACTTCAACGACTATTACAGAATCTATGGAAAAATCGGCTTCGGTGAACTCTCAGGATTGAAAGACGATAAAACTTGGGTCGTTACAGACAATAACCTGATTCATGCTACAGTCAATTTCTCAGCTGACATCATCGGCTTGATAGCAAAAACAACAGACAAACGTCTTGAATTATATCCTCACGTAGGTTTGGGCCAAACTCAATTTAGAACAACAACAAGTGTCAGTGGCGAAGGCGTAAAACAAGTGGGATATAACAATACAAACAAATATAACACACAAGGTACGGGATTTGACGGCAGAAAAGTCGCGTTCACATTCCCATTGGGTATCGAACTCGCTTATAATGTCACGGATAGAACTGACTTATACGCAGATGCTACATCCTTCCTTACACAAGGCGACTTGTTGGATTGTATAGTATCAGGTAATCACAACGACGCTTATTCAACATTCAATATAGGTTTACGCTACAAATTCAACAAGGCTTGCGTCGAACCTGAAGAATGTTGCATAACACCTGAAGAAGTAGAACAGGCTATACAAGAAGCTCTTGAACAACAAAAAGCTGCTGAAGAAAACGACAAGCCGGCTTGCGTGACACCAGAAGAACTTAAACAAGCTATCAAAGATGCTATCGATGAATATGAAGCATCAAGACCTAAGGTCGATGAGAAATTCGGTGCTTTGAGCAATGCTACAATCATTAATAATAACTACAGCGACATCTCATTCCCTCAAAATAGAGCTCAGAAGATTAAGACTCAAACAAATATCGATGCTATCAACAGAGCATCGGAGCAAGTTGAAGAGGGTTCGGCTGTCAATAGAATTATTATTGAAGGTTATGCTTCACCAGAAGGCGACAACGACTTCAACGAACGTCTCGCCCGCGAGCGCGCTGAACAAGCAGCTATCATGATTCAAAACGAACTCGGCGAAATTGACGACGAACGTATCGAAATAACAACTAAAGGCGCTGACTGGGAAGGTCTCTACGCTTCTTTGGCAAACTCTGACATCGAAGATAAAGATGCTATCATCGAAGAACTTAAAAACTCTTCAGATAAAGTGGAAACAATGAAAGAGATATTGAAATCTCACCCACAAGTAAGACAATTGTTGCCTCAATTACGTCGCGCAAGCATCGTTATCACAACAGTGAAATAAACAACTTCATAACTTCATACAAAAAAAAGGTTACTCAACTGAGTAACCTTTTTTATTTGTCTTATTAATACTTAATAAATTTTAACATCTGAATCGTCATCACATTGTTCTAAAAGAACTCGATTCGTCTTGTCAAAAACGGGATGTTTGAGATCAGGAGCAATGTCGCATAAGGGTAATAAAGTGAATCGTCTTCGATGCATACGAGGATGTGGCAAAGTCAAATCGCTGTCATCGACAATAAAATCATCATAATACAAAATATCCAAATCCATAGGCCTCGACTGATAACCGACAACACCTTCTTGACGTTGTCTGCCAAGAACAGCTTCTATCGACAGAAGCTCTTTCAACAAATCGTGAGGCTTAAGCTCGGTCTCTATCATAACAACTTGATTTAGAAAGTTGTTGCCTGCTACGAAACCCCAAGGTTCTGTCTCGTAAATCTTAGATTGTGCAACGACTTCTCCGCAACTCGCATTTATCATCATTATCGCATTTCGCAACAAAGATTCCCTATCGCCCATATTAGTGCCAAGAAGGATAAAAGAATGACTTTTCATGTTAGTTTTATTTTGCACAAAATTAAAAAAAATTGTATCTTTGAAGCAAAATAGTACGATTTAACTTTATAATTATGAAATCATTTTTCAAGACGTTTTTAGCCTCGTTTTTAGGCTCCGCCCTATTATTATTATTACTCATCATCATTCCCATCATAAGCCTTGTTTCTTCATTGGCTTCGTCGGATACAACGGTGACTATCAAGCCTAAAAGCATTTTGTATATGACTCTCGACTATGAAATTCCAGAGCGCACTAATTCTAACGATTTAGGATTCATATTCAATGGCTCGAGTTTTAAAGTCAGCGACAATGCAGGCATGAACGATATTCTCAATAATATCAAGGCCGCTGCCATCGACGAAAATATCTCAGGAATTTTCTTGGAATTATCATCGTTAGGTACATCGGCGGCATCAGCTAATATTGAGGAAATAAGAAATGAATTGATAAAATTCAAGGAATCGGGAAAATTTGTCGTAAGTTATTCCGAAGCATATTCTCAATTGGCTTATTATTTAGCAACAGCATCAAACGATATATATCTCTTCCCAGAAGGTATGATAGACATTCATGGCATGGCGACTCAAAATATGTTCTATAAACATCTTCTCGACAAATTAGACATAGAAATGCAGATTATCAGACCTGCGAATAATAAATTCAAAAGCGCGGTGGAACCTTATTTCTTAGACAAGATGAGCGATGCCAATCGTGAACAAAATGAGGTTCTAATTAATTCTATGTGGAGACAAATATGTGATGATATAAGCGTGGCACGTGGTATTGAAGTGGCAAATATCAATAAGTTCGCCGATGATTTGACATTAGCTTTCAACCCTGAATCGGCGTTGGAAAACAAGTTCATCGATGGACTTTTATACAGAGACGAGCTTATCGCCAAACTGAAGGAATATGTTAATATTGAAGATAACGAAAAGTTAAATCTTATTAAGAATTCACAATATGCTAAGGTGCGTCCTGAGCTTTATAATGGCAGCGATAAAATAGGTGTCATTTATGCTTCTGGACAGATTATGGACGGTGAAGGCGACGGCACTAACATTGGCGGCGAATCATTATCGAAAGCTATCAGAGCTGCGCGCAACGACAAGAAAGTCAAGGCTATTGTCATGAGAGTCAACTCGCCTGGAGGTCAGGTCGTAGCGTCGGAGGTAATACGTCGTGAAGTTGAACTTGCTGCTAAAGAGAAACCTTTCATCGTATCTATGGGAAATTACGCCGCATCAGGCGGTTATTGGATCTCGTCGAGCTCTGATTATATCTTCGCAGATCCTAACACTTTGACAGGCTCCATCGGCGTATTTGCGACAGTACCTAACCTTAAAGGTTTCATGGACGAGAAATTAGGACTGACATTCGATGAAGTGAAGACAAACGAAAATGCCGATTACAACACATTTACCAAACCTATGACACCATATCAATTGAAAATGATGCAGAAATACGTCACAGAAACATACGACGACTTCATCACTTTGGTTGCAACAGAAAGAAACCTCCGTAAGACTTTCGTCGACAGCATTGCTCAGGGCAGAGTCTGGAGTGGCAGCGATGCATTGGAATTAGGCTTGGTTGACGAACTCGGAGGCATGGAAAAAGCTATAGCTTACGCGGCAAAACAAGCTGATCTTGATAACTATTCAATAAAAGAATTCCCTAAACAGGAAGATATGTTTGAAAGTTTGTTTAAATCGGAAACCCAAGAATATTACACAAAAATGATAATGAAAAATAAATTTGGGAAACAAGCCTTGTATCTCGAGACTTTAGAAAAAATAAGTCAGACTGAAGGCGTACAAGCCTTGATGCCAATTTATTTTTATAACTAAAAATTACGATTATGGAAAAATTTGACAGCATAAGACCATATAATGACAAAGAGTTTGCTGGTGCGATAAGAAGAATCACAAATCACGAATATCTTCCGATAGTCATCAATGCGGTATTTCATAACACCGATGCCTCTGAATATATCAGCAATATGAAGAAATATAAGGACGTGAGAGATTTTCAATACGGTTTCATGCGCGATGCAGTGGAAAATATCCTGAAAAAAACCTCGACGAACTTCACATATAACGGACTCGAAAACGTAAAAGAAGGCAACTGCAATATGTTTGTGAGCAATCACCGCGACATCGCATTAGACGCGGCGATTTTATGTTATGTTTTTGCTCTCAATAACTTAGACTGCTTCGAAGTGGCGATAGGAAGTAATTTGTTACAAGGTGATTTCGTTATCGACATTGCAAAAATCAACAAGATGTTCAAGATTGCTCGTAGTGGCAGCGCCAAAGATTTTTACAGAGACTCTATCTTGGCATCTGAATATATGCGTCACGTTATCAACGACAAACATCAGTCGGTGTGGATTGCACAACGTAATGGAAGAACCAAAGACGGCGCCGACGAAACAGAGCTCGGAGTGCTGAAAATGTTCTCGCTCGGCAGTGATAAGGAATTTGTGGAAAACTTCGCAGAGATAAATATCACTCCTGTCTCAATATCTTACGAATATGAACCTTGCGATTTCCTTAAAACATTAGAACTGTATATTTCAAGTTTCCAAAAATATATCAAAGAACCTGGCGAAGACCTGAGAAGTATTATCGCCGGAATCATGCAACAAAAAGGACAAATCAATATCAGCATCACTCCGACAATCACAAGAGAAGAATTGGAATATTGCAACCAATTCGAGAAAAACAATAAGTTCGTCAACCTCGCCAAGATAATAGACAAGAGAATATATCAAAACTATAAGTTGTACAACAACAATTATATAGCATACGATATGTTGAACGACACAAACATCTACGCCGACCTCTATTCTAAGGAAGAAAAGGAAAGATTTGTCGATTACATGGAAAGCGGCTTGAATAAACTTCCGTTTACCAAAGGAGGTGAGATATTGGAAATGGAAAATATCTTCCTTAAGATTTATGCGAATCCGGTTAAGAACTTCAGAAATCTATAGGATATTTTAACTGATTCTACAAACTAAAAATCTCAGAATTTCAATCTAAATTCTGAGATTTTGTTTCGAATGTGATTTTGTCGACTTCTGAAAGATTGAAAAAGTGAGGCTCATCGTTGTTGTTTGTTGTGATATTCAATCCGTCTTTTTCAAAAGTTATCTTTGAAATTCCTGAGATGGCGATCTGTGTTGATGAGTCGTTGTCGTTGGGATATACCGACAAGGTTTCTTTGTCTTGGGCATTGATGCCAAGCAAGGTGAATATCGCAAAACAATTAAGAAAATCTTTAGTTTTATAGTTTAAAATTAAGTTGATTATTAGTTAAATGTCAAAAAAAATCCTCTGTCACTTTCGACAGAGGATTTTAAAGTCTTTATTTTATACCAAGTTTTTTCTTGATGTCTTTTGGAAGAGCGTCTTTGTGAACCACGATGTTCATGGTTTTGTAACGGACGAAAGCTTCTGAAGCGTATAATGAACCTTCATATTTGCCATAGTCGCCCCATGAGTTTTTCACGATGAAGTAGTTGTTGCCGAGTTGGTCTTTAGCTTTACCATAGATAATCATGCCGTGGTCGTCTGTTGTCTCGTAGTTGTCATAAGCGAGTTGACGGTCTTCTTGGCTTACCCAGCGTTGAGGTGTTGGTTGTGAGAGAGCTTCTTTAGCTCTGTCGGCAGCGCTCATACCGATCCAGCGTGCCATGTCGGTGCCAGAGTCGTTGCTGCC
>JAZOCI010000048.1:0-20383 GCA_045596465.1 Bacteroidales bacterium
CGATTTCATTTTCAATGCAGTAGGCTCATTGATGCAGCCAATTTTCAATCAAGGAAAAAACAAAGCGAGGTTGAAGATAAGTGAGTCGCAGCGACAAGAAGCCTTGTTAAATTTCAAGCAGACATTGTTAGACGCAGGCACTGAGGCAAACAACGCCTTGATTTCGTGGCAAACAGCACGCAAGAGATTAGACAGCGACAAGTTACAGATTGTGTATCTGAAGGGAGCTGTCATGAACACGCAGCTTCTCATGAAGAACGGACAAGCCGACTATTTGGAAGTTCTGACAGCACAGAAGAATCTATTGCAGGCAGAACTTACAGGGACAAACGACAAATATCTTGAGATACAGAGCGTGATTACTTTATATCATGCCTTAGGAGGAGGGTGTGAGGATTAATTATGAATTATGAATTATGAATTATGCATTATGAATGTAATGGAATAGGACTTTATATTTAACAAAAACAGACTTTAAACACTATGGGTATTTTACAATTACTGACATTATTAGGAGCATTGGGAATGTTCCTTTACGGTATGAATTTGATGAGTTCTGGTTTGCAGAAAGCTGCAGGCGACAGGCTACGAGGTTTCTTATCTGCGATGACATCTAATCCTTTCAAGGGTGTCATGACGGGTGTTGGCATCACTGCATTAATTCAGTCATCATCTGCCACAACAGTCATGGTCGTCAGCTTTGTCAACGCTGGACTTCTCACACTGACACAAGCTATCGGAGTCATCATGGGTGCCAATATCGGTACCACTGTCACGGCATGGTTAGTGGCATGGCTCGGCTTCAAAGCCGACATCTCAATTTTGGCAGTGCCATTGATGCTCTTAGGTTTTCTCTTCTCCAACTCCAAAAGAGACAACCGCAAAAATATAGGCGAACTTATAGTAGGATTCTGCCTTCTCTTCCTCGGACTTTCATTCATGAAAGAGTCGGTGCCTGACCTCAGAGAAACACCACAAGTATTAGAGTTCGTCAGAGCATGGTCCGACAACGGATTTGGTTCGGTATTATTATTCCTCGCTTTCGGAACAATATTGACACTCGTCCTTCAATCATCATCTGCCACTATGGCTATCACTCTCATCATGTTAAGCATGGGCTGGATTCCTTTCAGCATGGCATGTGCAATGGTACTTGGCGAAAACATTGGAACCACTATCACCGCTAACATAGCCGCCTCGGTCGGTAACACGCAGGCAAAACGAGCTGCCATGTCACACACTATTTTCAACTTATTCGGTGTGATATGGGCTTTGATATTGTTTAAGCCATTCTTGAGCTTAGTAGGACACATCATAGAAGCTTTCGGTCTGCCAAATCCAGCAGCTGATGGATTCGCAGTAGCAGACCCTAATTCCGAACAAGGTACAGCAGCATTATACGGTCTCTCGATGCTCCACACACTCTTCAACACCATCAATACATTTATATTAATATGGTTTACTAAGTTAATCAGCAAAGCCGTAGCCTATATTATCAAGGAACCTAAGAATCAGGAGAACGAAAACTTCCGTCTAAAATATATCGCGGCAGGACCTCTTGCCACACCAGAGTTAGCCACAGAACAAGCTTTCAACGAGATTATACATTTCGCTCAGATCACAAGAAAAGGAATGGAATATGCCAAGGAAGCTGTCAACGAAAACAATGCCGACAAGTTCGAAAAACTGAGAGAGAAGTTGGTGAAATATGAAGAGATCTCCGACCGCATCGAACAAGAAATCGCCGCTTTCCTCAACGCTGTTTCTGCTGAAGAAATAAGTTCCAGCACATCTGCTAAGATTAAAGCCATGTATAAAATCATAGGCGAGCTCGAATCTTTGGGCGACTCTGGCGAAGCCATCAGCAGAATATTATCAAGAAAAAATATCCATAAGAAAGTATTCGACAACGACACTATCAAAAAACTCAACAACATGGCCGATTATGTCGTAAGCGCCTACGATGTCATGATAGAAAATCTTAACGCAGCTCACGACGGAGTCCTCAACGGCATCGCCAACGCATATAATGCCGAAGACCGTATCAACAACCTGAGAAATAACCTCAGAGACGCTGAGATTGAAGACATTGAAAACGGCAACAAGAGCTACCACACAAGCGTCTATTACATGGATATTATAAATGAATTTGAAAAGATGGGCGACTTCATGATCAACGTCTCCCAAGATTTGGAAAGAACATTTTAAGTAGCTTTCTGCTATCAGAAACAAGCCATCAGCTTCAAGGATTTCCCAAAACTGATGGCTTTTTTATTATTAATTATTCATTGTACATTACCTTAAAATCCTCTATCTTATTTAAAGGCATTCTCTTTCAAGCCGTCGCCTTTCAAGGTAAGGCGCTCGAAATATGAAGGAGTAGGATTTCCGAGATATTTATCAACATACATCTTTGCCATATATTGACCGAGCATGAAACCATGTCCACGCAATCCTGCGAGCAGATTATTCTCAGGATCAACGATATAGCGAGGCTCAGTATAATATCCTGACCAGAAAGCCTGGAAGCTGACAGCACCGAGCTGTGGAATCCATTGACGGAAAACTTCAGCACAAATCTCGATGAATGACTTTGAATTATATCTCAAATCCTTGACTACTTCTGAAGCATCTGTCACAGGCGAGGCGCAACCTATAATCTGTCCTGTATGAGCAAACTGTTGACCATAAACAGCTGAGAATCCTTTGTAGTTACGACGGTCGATAATCATGTCGAGAGCGTCGCCATCTTTACCCAACAGGGGAAGTCTTCCTGTGATAAAAGCCTGATGCTTAACAGGATAGAATCCAGTATCAACACCGAGCTGTTTTGCAAACTCGCCAGCGTTAGAGCCAAGAGCATTGACAAAATGTTCGCAATGAAATTCAACAAACTCCTTATTCTGATTATAAACCAAAGCCATGAAACCTTTGTCGGTACGTTGTACTTCAAGCAATCTTGCATTTTCCAAGAGTACGCCTCCGTTCTGACAAGCCACGTTTCTTATAAACTCGATAACGCGTCCCGGTGTCGCCTGCCAACAATTCTGCGTTATCAAAGCAGCCTGATAAGTATCGATATTAGGATTGAAATAAGGAGAAATCTCTTTCGTAAAATCCTTCTTATCAACCATATAGCCTTCAGACCAAGCGAGCGAGGCCTCTAATGCCTTATATTCCTTGTCGTCATGAGCGAGACCAACGTAACGTATTGGCTTATAATGTATGTTCGTAACTTTCTGAATTTCCTTGAAAATCTCCTGATTCTGATTAGCTATCTCAGCTATTTCAGGGACAGAGAAAGCAGGACGACCGCCACCGATGTTACGCCACGACGAGCCGTGTTCATAATTAATAAGATATGTCTTCTTGCCAGCTTCTGAGAAATAACGGAAAGCCGCGCTACCAGAGATACCTCCTCCCGCGATAAGAATGTCGCAGTCGATGCGCTTACTTGTCTTATTAGACGGGATTATGATATTCGTATTTGTCTTAGTTGGTTGCATCTCATTTAGTGTCACCTGATTTGAAAGAGGGCCGCGTGGCGTCGATTCGCCTTGAAGCTCAATGCCGTAAGAACGCAAGAGCTGACGTGCTCTTGGAACGCAACGTTTACCTCTACATGCACCCATGCCGAGACGTGTCGTATGCTTCAACTCATCTACAGAAATCGTCTTTCTATCACCAACGACTTGCAAAATCTTCTCGATGGTGACGTCTTCGCAATGACATACAAACTTAGGACCTTTCTCATAATCGGAAAGCATTTTCATCTCCAATGGCTTCGGATATTTCTCTTTAACTATGAACGCTGTCACGTCGGTAAGAACCTCATCTTCAACATCGAGAACTTTCACGCGAGCGACATTAGTCTTATTAGGTTTCTTCAGAATCTTTTCTATGACACCCTCGCCTATTCTCTCGCCTTTATCGTTAATCAAGAAGACTTCTGAATTTTCTTCCACCTCATATTCAAAAGGAAGGAAGAGGCGATTTTGTTTGAGGTCGTAGCCAAAGATAGCGAGTCCTGGACAGTGCGAGACGCATTCCATACAACCGACACATTTGTCGTAGTCTATCATAGGGACGCTGCTTGTCGTAGGTTTCACTATAGCCTGCTTAGGACATGAGAAAGTACAAGGATTACAGGCGAAGCCGTAGATACAGTCGGCGATGACGAAGTTACGCTCGCGCATCCTTTCTGTAGAAGGCTTGTTAGGTTTCTCTAAACGGCGTAATGGTTTCTGTTGAGAATCGATATATTCTTTTGAGAGAGTAAGATATTCTTCATAATTGACAGGCTTTTTCATCTCCATCGCGATTTCCATCGCCACTTGTTTTCCACGAAGCACAGCGCATGTTCCTTCTCCAACTCTCACAGTGTCACCGGCGCCGTAGACTTTCAATCCAAAAATCTGCTTACCTTTCTCCAAGATCTGATTATCAGACATCAAGCCAGTACATATATTAATAATGTCAATATTATCTATGACTTTTTCTGTTCCTGGAATAGGTTTGAAGTTCTCGCATTCTGCCACGACAGCCGCTTTGATACCTGTATGGTCATCGTTAGGAATCGCGCGCAACAAGACGTGCGAAGTATAAATCGGCACTCCGAGACGGCGCAGACGATTGGCTTGCACCGGGAATCCACCTTCGTGATCCATACCTTCAATGATAGCGACGACTTCAGCTCCTGCCTGAACAGCTTGATATGAAGTAAGATAACCGATATTACCAGCGCCTACAGAAAGTACTCTTTTACCTAAGAGAGTATGTTCCACGTTCATCATCTTCTGCACCACAGCAGCAGTATAAACACCTGGCAAATCATCGTTTTCAAAGACAGGCATGAAAGGAACAGCACCTGTTGCAACAACAAGATATTCTGAATCTACATAGAAGATAGTATCGTCTTTGATATTTTTCACCGCGATACGTTTTCCTTCAAGCAAATCCCAAACCGTAGAATTTAAGAATATATTTGACAGATCATCACCGGCGAGAGTCTTAGCTATCTCGAAGCCACGCTGTCCACCATATTTCTGTTCCTTCTCGAAAAAGAAAAATTGGTGAGTCTGCATATTAAACTGACCACCAATCATTGCGTTATTGTCGATAACGATATTATCTATTCCCAATTCATTGAGATATTGACGGCATGCGAGACCTGCAGGACCTGCACCTACTATAGCAACTTGCGTATAATAGACTTGTTGTGAATTTTCATTTGGTTCCTCTAAATCAGGAAGATAGTCATGAGGTATCTCTCTAACTTTTTTCACATCATCAACAGGTGTTATGCAGATACGTTTTATCTTGCCATCAACGAGCATCTCACAGGCACCGCACTTACCGATGCCACATTCGAGGCTACGTTCACGACCGTCAAGGCTATGACTATGAACCGTGAAGCCTGCCTGATGCAGAGCCGCCGCGATAGTATAACCTTTACGACCGACAACCTTATGACCATTATATTCAAATGTAACTTCTTCCGATTGCGGAATATCCAAGATAGGGTGTTTTTCTATTCTGTTCATGTTTATTAATTTTTTGTGTTTATATCTATCCTGTATTTAGAGAGAGATACAGGTATTATGAGTTACTGAGTCTCAGAGTTATCAAGTTAATCAACTCAACAACTTAGCGACTTATAGTCTTTACAAAGTATCGTAAGCCTCGATAAGATCTTTAGCGAAGCCGTAGAACATCTGAGCCACTGCCGTGAAATCCATGTTAAGATCTTTACTCAGACCTATCATTTCTTTGAACATCGCGACGTTATACCATTGCAGACATTGGAAAGCTCTGTGGAAATGGAGGCGCTTCAGTTCTTCGCTTGTTGGTTTATGACCGAGATATGTTTCTAAAAGACTCAATGCTTTGTCGAAGCCTGCGTTACCATAACAAGCGATGTCGTAATAAGGGTCGTTCATGCCAGCAAATTCCCAGTCGAGGATATAAAGTTTATCGCCGTCGATGACCAGATTCGTTGGCTGATAGTCACAATGACAAGGAACGTGTTTAACATCTTTATAAGTATCTCTCATCGCGTCTAATCTATTACGTAGCTCTATATATTCTTGAGGGTGTTTAAAGCCCAAGTCGGCACAATATTTTTCGTAATTGTCTAAGCGAGCGAATGCGTTATATTCGTTAAACTGTATATCACTTTCATGCAATTTCTTCAAGGCTTTTGCAGACATCTCATTGTAAGATACGATGTCTGTATTCGACATGATAGTACCTTCCACGTACAGAGCCAATTTTTCACCAGTTCTCAGTTCCACGTATTCAGTTTTGTTATTGACACCCAAGGTCTCTACTTTCTGTATATTATCCCATTCTTCGTTTCTATCCACAAAACGTTCTGCGTATTTACCGGGTACGCGATACGTATATTTTTTATTTTGGCATTCCACCACATACGTATAATTACTCATGCCACCTTCTAATCGTTTAACTATCTTTGCATCTGTTGCATTCATCATGAGATTGACTCTTTTAACGATATAAGCTTCTATTTCCATTGTTTTATCAGTTTATTGTTTATCAATTAGCTTTAAAATTTCGTAAACAAAAGTATGAAAATAAATCTTATAATTTATAGAGTGCATAGATTTTTTTTGTAGTTTTGCCAAACCAAAGGTAATGGGGGTTTAGCTCATCAGGTAGAGCGTCAGGTTCGCAATCTGAAGGTGGCCGGTTCGAGTCCGGTATCCTCCACAAATTTTTCAGAATCTTAGAACTCTGTGACTTCAGAATTCTAAGATTCTTGAATTTTGCATCATGGGGTTTCCCATATCAAAGGTTGCGCTTCTTCCAATGTAGCTCCATTTTCCTCGAAATATACATAATTACTCTTTATTCCATTAGTAAACTCATACTTTCCTTTACTACATTCCAATGTCACTTTTTCTTCTGTAGGCAACAATGTAATCAAAGATCTATCACCAGCATTATCACTCACATCAATATACCCCAAAGTATCATATTCAAATTGTTCTGTAAAGACAGAATCCTCCATACACATCACCGTAAGAGACTTAAGTCTTGTTGCACTACCCTCTAACTTAGACTCTCCCTCCAGATCTAATAGTGCCAATGATGTTATACTTTTAAGAGGTTCTTCCATCGTAACATTATATCCTTTCAATTTTACACCTAAAATACCATCTATCGGATCCAATGTCACTCTTGCTTTTGCCACATGAAAATCACCAACATTATCTACGCTACCTGTTTGATTATCAAAAGTCACAGTTTTTCCTATCAGATGTGTATAACTGACGACTCTATTTATATCTGTAACATTACTTCCTTCTGGGGCTGCACCATTATTTCCAAAATAATATATGTAAAATTCGGTCTCAGGTTTTCCGTATGCATGTAACAAATTATAAACTTTACCTTCAAAAAACAAGGTGTCATCACCTTCAGAAATATCAGCTCTTAATTCAAACAACATACCAACATAATGAAGACCCGTTCTTATATGGTAATATTCATACGCCTCAGGCGCGGCCAAATAAATATATTCTTCTTTTTTCTCATTTCCCCAACCTATTTTTCCCAAAGGAAACAAATCACCAAAGTCAGACCTCATTTTATCAACAGGTATTTTAAATCTTACAGGCACCATTTCTGGCTCTTCTGTATGATATTTTTCATTATCATACACTTCCTCTTCTTTTCTACATTGAGTCAACAGCAATAACATGAACGCTGCCACAATCAACATCTTCTTCATTTCACGTCCTCCTTTCTTCTGATTACAAGATAAATCATAGATATAGATGTCAATATTACCAGACCTTCACCAACTGGGGCTGTACCCATATTCATATTGGAAAATTCAATATCCGAAACGAAATTGAAAGAATATCTTCTCAAACTTTCGTCTCCGTAAATTTTCCTCGTTTCAGCATCATCGACACTATAATTAAAAAATGAATCTGTTTTAAGTTGTGCCATCAATGGTATAGACAAAACCATGCACAACACTAATGTTGTAATTTTTTTCTTCATAAATTCAATCTTTGGTTAATAATTTAACAACTTATTTTCGTTGCAAAAATATAAGGATTTTTTCGAATAAAAAAGTTAAAAAAAGTTAAAAATTCGGGCTCATTTCTTAATAAAATTAACATTTGTACATAAAAAAACGAGACTGCTCATCACAATCTCGTTTATCTTATTAAAACGCATCAATTATGTATTTTGATTATTTATAAGCTAATTGGTAGTCTCTACTCATTGTATTTATCAAATAAACGTCTTGAAATCCTCGTAATTCTTCTGCAAAAGTGTAGGTGTATCCAAACCGTAAGGACATCTGCTCTTGCACAAATTACAATGCAGACAATTCTCGATACGTTTCATCTTCTCTTTCCATTCGTCGGCGAGATATACGCTATGCGGTGCTCTTCTCAGAAACAGACTCATCCTCGCACAATCATTAATCTGGATTCCAGCAGGACATGGCATACAATATCCGCAACCTCTACAGAACTCTCCAGCGAGTTCTTCTCTGTCTTTCTTGATTTTAGCCCAACGTTCTTCCGTCATCACCGGAGGATTATCCTGATAAGAGATAAATTCATCTAATTCCGATTCTCTTTGAACGCCCCAGATGGGAAGCACATGCTCATATTGATTCAAGAATGCGTAGGCGCAGGCAGAGTCTGTTATCAATCCGCCGGAAAGCGCTTTCATGCAGACGAATCCCATTTCTCTTTCCTTGCACATCTGCACAAGTTCCAACTCTTTTTCTGAACTTATATATGAAAAAGGAAATTGCAATGTCTCATAAAATCCTGATTCTATGGCTTCTTTAGCGACATGATGACGATGATTTGTGATACCGATATGACGTATCATGCCTTTCTGTTTCGCTTCCAACATCGCGTCATAGACACCGCTTTCGTCGCCAGGTTTCGGACAAAAACTCGGATTATGGAACTGATATAAGTCAATGTAATCTGTCTTTAATAACGTGAGACTTGTCTCTAAATCTTTCCAAAAATCAGACACATTAGTAGCAGCGGTCTTTGTAGCGATGATGACTTTATCACGAATGTCGCTGAGTGCATAACCTATTTTCTCTTCGCTGTCGGTGTAGAAACGTGCCGTATCGAAATATGTTATCCCGTTATCGTAAGCTTTGCGAAGAAGATATTTCGCGTCTTCCTTCGAGATGCGCTGTATCGGCAAAGCACCGAAACCGTTTTTATTTACTATAAAACCTGTCTTTCCTAATGTAACTTTTTGCATAACAGTGTACAGTTTACAGTTTACAATTTACAATTATATTGAGACTATTAACTGTCAATTGTTAATTGTTAATTGTTAAAATACTAAAGCGAAAAGTACGTATAGCCAGTGTGCTGCGATACCTGCGAAGAGACCACCGATGGTGTGTGCCAAGATTGCCTTTGATGTGAGGCTACGGAATCCGAGTGAGTCGAGCATTGCAGTGTGTGTGCTGAGATAACCGCTCCAGCACATTCCCATTGCCGTGAACACTGCGATGGCGTTACCGTTGATGATACCTTCTTCAACGAAACGTGGAATCAAACCGAGAGCCGCTCCAACTGCACCGAGAGCTGTGATTGGGAACGAAACCAACTCAGGATTTTCAAAACCGAACAACCATTCAAAGACGATATTAATCTTACCTGCGAGATATGGCAACAAGGCGATACCTTCGTAAGCTCCACCAGCATAACCGCCTTCAGGCATACCGAATGTGAGCATCATAACTAATGTAGAGATAATCAAAACGCCTGGGATAATGGCAAGACCGATTTCAACACCAGACTTACCGCCATCGAGGACGGCATTCAAGAGACGCAAGAAAACACCACCTTCTGTCTTGAAAGAAATCTGTTGTTCGTCGCCTTTCTGATCACTGATTTCAACATCAAGTTCAGGATTGGATTTCAAAAGGAAACGTTGCATCAGGCGTGTTGAGATGATACTTCCGATAACTGCGCCGAGCAAACCTACGAGAGCTGCGTTGAGATAGCCTTTTCCCATCATGAACATGATAACGACGAGACCCATGCCGAAGGCGGTACCGAAGTTAGTCAATGAGATAAGCTGATATTTCTTGAAATAACGTGCGAAGTTGGTATCTTTAGAAAGGCTGATGATAGCTGGGTTATCCGACAAGAATGTCATGATACCGCCGAGAGCCGCCACGCCCGGAAGATTGTATAAAGGCTTCATCAAAGGACGAAGGACGACCTCAACCAAACGGACAACACCGAACTCGACGAGGAGATTACCTAAAGCTCCCGACAACACAGTGATAGCCATGATGTAGAAAACCGTTTCCAACAACAGACTGTATGATGTCTGCATCAAGGTGTTCAACATGTTAGGGAAACCCATTCGCATTCCGATGAATCCGAAGAAACCTAAGAAGACGACCAAGAATACCGTTGCTTCAATACGACGTCTTGTCAAAAATTTTAAACCTTTCATTTTCTCAAATATTTAATTGTTTTTATTTTACAAAGTTAATTCTCCAAGTTACACCCAAGTTAAATTGAAGTTCAAGATTAGATGAATTTGGATTCAGCATATCATCAGCCGGCTCATTTAAATCATTAAGTGCAAAGAATCCATGAAGTCTCACATTCTTATTTCCTTTATAAGGATAGGCCTCGAAGCCCAAACCTGCGTAGGTATATTCAACGCCGGGTCTTACTGTCATGTCGTAAGCCTGTGGCATAGGAATTATAATCCCATTTTCTTCTACCTCTTTAAGATAGCTATGTTTGTTTCTATCATAGCCAACTTTTGCCATAAGAGTAAACTTATCAGTAAAAGCATATTTCACTTCGCCTATAAGAGTGAAGTCGCCGAGTATGAAGTTTTTCTGACCGAAGATGCCTCGGTTCATGAAGTCTACCATTAAATCGAGTTTACCGAAGTCGTATATATTTCCCAAAGCTATATAATTAATGTATTCGCCTTTGTTCTGTTCAATCATATTGATGGAATATGAAGTTTTGAAAGCTCCTATATTGCCGTACCATATAAGGTTGTAGGCATACATTCCGCTCAATTTTTTCGAAGAGAAAGTAGAGTTCGTGACTTGGAAAATGATATCGTGATTTTTATTGTTACTATGATATTCCACTTGAGCTCCGACTTCATAGCAGTCGAATGTATTCCAGAATTGTGAAGCGAAATAGACATCTATAGGAGCGAGGTCATATTCCCAGCCGCCTACAGCCAAAGGCATCTTACCTGCTGTGATCGACCAATTTTTGTGTGCATGATAAGAAAGAATCATAAAGTCGGTCTTTGAGCCTGAACCTTGCATATCTATTCTCTGACGAATACGATAAGAAAAATCGTTAAGAAAAGAACCTTTCATCTCGAAGTTAAAGAACTTGCCGCCGATACCGGAAGTTGAGGTTCTTGGGACCACCTGACCTATTACTGAATTACCATCAGGATATGATCCATCTCTGTTAAGATAGTCGAAGTCGACCCGACCTTCCACCGACAATTTGTCGATTGTAAATGATTTTTGTTCTTGTGCGATTGCGATGTTAGAAAGGAACATGAATGCACATAATGCAAGCACTAATTTTCTCGTAATTTTTTTCATATAATTATTTTTATTCATTCATTTTAGCTTCGCTACGCAAGAGATGGCGCATTTCAGTAACAAGTTCCGACGACTCTTGTATTATATTAAGGTATAATAATGCGAGGTCGATATTATCTTTGTCGTGTTGTATCCTGTTCATCTGCTCGTGGCTCATCGTAACAACATCTTCTTCCCTGACTTTTATCATATCCATCACGGCATCAATATCGCCATATTCCGAAGTCGCTATCGTGACATTAGCGGTCTCCATCGCCCAGAAGACTTTCTCTTTCAGGCTCTCGACTTCAGGAAGATATTTCTTGTCTAAAGGCGTAAAGCTGTTATCGACATATTCCTTGCAAGGATCACAGATTCTTCGTAAGGCGTACAATATCTGTTCGATGCAGTTATACGAAAGATGGAACCATGTGTTTTTATTTATCATCTTATCGTCTAAACGACGCATTATCATGATTTCCTTACGTTTAAGCTGTTTCATCTTATCTTTAGCGAGACGGCATTCGTTGGAAGCTTTTCTCAAGGTCTTGATATCTTCCTTGATAAAAGCATCGACCACATTAGTATAAATCTCCTTTGAAAGATCGAGCATTTTACCGATGCTTTCCCTATTATGTTGTATGAAAGAATCGTAGATAACTTCCTGATCATTAGAGTTGAGAGCTTTCTCAAACAAGTCATCGACTTCATTATTCTTATTGGTCTTAGCTCTGTTTTTAATTATGATAAATACTGCGAGAGCTATCATTGCCAACATTGCGACCACGCCTCCGTAGTAGAACAATATCGCTATCACGAAGCATATTATGAACGCCACTATCGCGGTGATGAACCAGCCTCCTATGACGGCGAACATACCGGTGACACGATACACTGCACTTTCGCGTGACCAAGCGCGATCAGCCAACGAAGCTCCCATAGTCACCATGAAAGTAACATAAGTCGTTGACAAAGGAAGTTTTAATGAAGTACCGAGAGCGATAAGCATGGATGCGAGCACTATACTGACGAGTCCTCTGATGAGGTCGAAGGAAGCATTTTCTTCAAGTATCATCTCTCTGCTATCGAAACGACGTTCAATCCAAGCCTTTGTCTTTGCCGGCAAGATATTGTCGATAGCGGTCACCATATTGTTTGTAAATCTCACCATAGCGCGAGCTATCGCCGAAGATCCGAACGATTCGTTGCCACCGTTTTGTTTTGAAAGGTCGAGGGAAGTCTGAAGCACTATCTTAGCTTTTTTCGATGTCAGAAGTGTCACTGCCATGATAAGGCCGGCGAGTACGAGATATATCGTATTTGTTGCCGACATGGTGTTAAGCGAGTTCATCGAGAGAGCGTCCATCGCCACATCGCTGCTTCTCACATCAAGATATGTGTCGAGACCTGCGAGAGGCACGCCGATGAAGTTAACCAAGTCGTTACCCGCGAACGCCATGGCGAGCGCGAATGTTCCGATGAGCACGACGAGTTTCAACACATTGATTTTAAGGAAATAAAGTATCTGCATCAAGACGGTAAAGAACGCGAAACATATTCCGAGAAGCTGCCATGTGTGAGTGTTAATCCAAGCGCGCATGTCTGCTGTGATGAAAGCCGCGCCTTTCATGCCTTTTATCAGCATGAAATATACGAGCGCCGTCGTCGCTAAGCCACTGAAGATTCCTATCTTCCACTTAAGATTTCTCTCGTAGTTAAAAGAGAAGATAAGTCTCGTAATGTATTGAATGACAATACCGAATATAAAAGCTATCGCGACAGAGAGGAAGATACCGACGACCATCGTCAAGGCTTTGTCGGTGTTGATAAGTTCGGAGAGACCGACGTCGACCAAACCGTCATGAGACTTTATCATTGCTATCGCCACCGTTGCTCCGAGCAGTTCGAACACGAGTGAGACAGATGTTGAAGTCGGCAAGCCCAAAGAGTTGAAAACATCTAAAAGGATAAGGTTGGCAATCATCACCGCCAAATAGATGTAAATGATTTCGTTGGCATAGAAATATTGAGGCGAGAACACGCCGTTTCTCGCTATTTCCATCATACCGTTACTCATCAAGGAACCGCACACTATACCGATGGCTGCGATGATTGTCACTGTTCTATAAGCTGCTGATTTAGTACCGACAGCAGCCGACATGAAATTAGTCGCATCATTACTGACACCAGCCACAATACCCATAATTGCTAATACGAAAATAAACGTAATTACAACAGGAAGAAATGTTTCCATATAATATTCTCAGTTATTTTTAAGGTGACAAATATACTGATTTTTTTCAAGTCTTTAACATCTGTTTTTTAAATAAACAACAAAAAAAAGCGAGTAAAAAAAAAGAGACTGTCCATCGCTGAACAATCTCTCATTTACACATTTTATTACAATCTATTTCAATCGAGTATGTCGACTATGTCGAGAGGATTTTTTATAAAGACATTAGCTCCGTTATTTTTCAGGAAAATTCTATCTCTATATCCCCAAAGTATTGAAACACAATACACTCCAGAATTACTTCCTGTCTTAATATCGACTTCGGTATCGCCAAAGAATATAATCTCTTCTTTTGAAACTCCGAATTTATCGCACATCAAGTTGATACCATCTGGAGCAGGTTTTCTCCTGCAATGTTCACTTTCGCCGACAACCATATCATACAATCCGGAGAAATAATGTTCGCAGACATCTTCTGCTGCCTTTTGAAATTTATTCGACAAAATTCCCACTTTTATTCCTCTATTTTTCAACATCTTAAGAACTTCCATCACATTTTGATAAGGGTGCGTCTTCTCGCAGCAATGTTTTGAATAATGATCTTTAAAACACGCCAAACACAAGGCGAAATCCTTCTCGGAAATATTTGTCGGGAGAGCTCTTCTCATCAGCTGTTCTACACCATTTCCTATAAAAGACGAGATTTCATCTAAAGTGCAGGTCTCATAACCAAATAAATCCAAGGTAAAATTTACACTGTTCATTAAATCTTCTAAAGTGTAAAGCAAAGTTCCGTCTAAATCAAAAATAACTAACTTTCGTTTCATATCCTATTTCGATTCTGTATAATATTTCCACAAAAATAAGTATTTTTTTTTGCCAAACAGATTTCAACAAGGAAATATTATTAAAAAAAACTGTAACTTCGCGAACTTAATTTTTTAGCCGTGAAAAACAACATCAAGAAATTATATCACAACAATCGTATTATCAACGAATTAACTAACAATATAACTAACAGCAGGCACATTTCTTGTTTAGGTCTGACAGGCTCGTCAAAAGCCTTTGTTGTGGCTTCAGTTTCTGATATTATAGGCGGACAAAACTTCATTATATGCAGCGACAAGGAACAAGCCGCGTATTTTTACAACGATTTGGAGAATATTTTTGAAGAAAAGGAGCTCGATTACAGCAAAAAACGCGTCCTTTTCTACCCTACTTCCTACAAACGACCTTACGAACCAGAAAAAGTCGACAACACTTATATATTATCGCGTACTGAAGTCCTGCAAAGACTGTCGTCGAGCGACAGAAAGACAATCGTCGTCACTTATCCAGAAGCTCTCAGTGAGAAAGTCATCACTCGCAAGACAATGAGCAACAGCACCTTCAAATTATCCGTAGGCGATAACATTTCCATCGACGCTCTAACCGACAAACTCGCAGACCTTAATTTCGAACACGTCGATTTTGTCGTAGAACCCGGGCAATTCGCGATACGAGGCGGTATCGTCGACGTGTTTTCATTCTCCAACGACTATCCTTATCGCATCGAGTTCTTCGGCGATGAAATCGATTCGATAAGAAGCTTCAACCCCATCGACCAGTTGTCGATAGAAAAGTTAAAAGAAATTTGCTTAATACCAAATCTCCAAGATTATAACGAAGATTACGAAAGAGAGTCGATATTTCAATTCCTTAAGAAACAATCACTTATATGGATTGAAGAAGAGCATTGCCTCGAAGAGAGAATTAAAAACGAATACGAGAAAGCCGTAGGTGTCTTTGATAGTCTACAAACTACGGATAACGGTCGACAGACTTCTTCCAAGTTCGGAAACGATATTGAAAATCCGAATATTATATTCACTAAAGGTGAAGAAATCGTTTCACAATTAGACAATTTCAAGACCATCTCCTTCGGTAATTTCATCAATAAAGAAGATAAAAACACAATAATTTTTAACACTTCGCCACAGCCCTCTTTCAATAAGAACTTCGACTTATTGTTAAAAGATATTAACAACTTAAAATCCGAAGGATATGAATTCTTCTGTTTTTCAGAAAGTAAGAAACAGCTCGAACGTATCCAAAGTATTTTGAACGATCTCCAGCATTTCGATGAAGACAACAGCGACTTCACTCCTGTAAGCCATTCCATTCACTCAGGTTTCATCGACAGAGATTTGAAGATATGCTGTTACACCGACCATCAGATTTTCGAGCGTTACCACAGATTCAGGTTACGTGAAGGTTTCGCCTCGAGTCAGGCTCTCACGATAAAAGAACTCTACGACTTGAAACCAGGCGATTTCGTCACACATATTAATTATGGTATCGGGCGCTTCGACGGCTTGGAAATCATCGACAACAACGGCAAGCAACAAGAAGCGATGCGTCTGATTTATCAGAACGGCGACCTTTTGTACGTAAGCATTCACTCTCTGCATCGCATCTCGAAATATTCCGGCAAAGACGGCATGCAGCCGACACTCAGCAAGTTAGGCTCTAACTCTTGGAATAAGCTTAAGGAAAAAACAAAGAGTCGCGTCAAAGACATAGCTCGCGAACTCATAAAATTATATGCCGAACGCAAGAACAGCAAAGGATTTCGCTTTATGCCCGACACTTATCTTCAGACAGAATTAGAGGCATCGTTCATGTATGAAGACACGGCAGACCAGCTCAAAGCGACAGTCGATGTGAAACGCGACATGGAATCTCCGACACCGATGGACCGTCTCATCTGCGGCGACGTAGGTTTCGGCAAGACTGAGATAGCGATACGCGCCGCATTCAAGGCAGTATGCGACTCAAAACAAGTGGCAGTGCTCGTCCCGACGACAGTCCTTGCCCTGCAACATTACCAGACATTCTGCAAAAGACTCAAAGGATTTCCTGTCAACATCGACTACATAAACCGTTTCAAGACAGCCAAGGAACAGAAGAAAACCATAGAAGACCTAAAAAACGGACGCATCGACATAATCATAGGTACACATAGCATCATAGGTAAAAACATAACGTTCAAAGACTTAGGCCTGCTTATCATCGACGAGGAACAGAAATTCGGCGTCTCAGCAAAAGAAAAACTAAAACAACTCCAGACCAATGTCGACACTTTAACTCTCACAGCGACACCCATACCGAGAACCTTACAATTCTCCATGATGGGTGCACGCGACATGAGTATCATCAAGACCGCTCCGCCAAACAGACAACCCGTCGAGACCGAGCTTCACACCTTCAACCCAGAGATAATACGCGACGCTATACAATATGAGTTGGCGCGCGACGGACAGGTATTTTTCGTCCATAACAGAGTACAAAACATTCAAGAAGTATGCGATATGATAACGAGTTACGTTCCTGGCGTGAGAGTCGGCGTGGCTCACGGTCAGATGGAAGGAAGTAAATTGGAACAGATAATGTTGGATTTCATCGACGAGAAATACGATGTGCTGTTATCAACGACTATCATCGAGGCAGGCTTGGATATTCCTAACGCCAATACCATTATTATTAATGAGGCGCAGAATTTCGGTTTGAGCGATCTGCACCAGTTGCGAGGTCGCGTAGGACGTTCCAACAAAAAAGCCTTCTGCTATCTGCTCTCGCCTCCGCTCACGATATTATCCGACGAGGCGCGAAAACGACTTCGTGCCATAGAAGACTTTTCCGATCTCGGCAGCGGATTCAACATCGCTCTCCGCGACTTGGATATACGCGGCGCTGGCAACCTGCTCGGAGCCGAACAAAGCGGATTCATCAACGACATAGGCTTCGAGACTTATCATAAAATATTGGACGAAGCGATATTGGAACTTAAAGAGACAGAGTTCAAAGACATATTCGAAAGCGAACTCAAAGACAAGAAATTCGTCAGCGACTGCGTCTTCGAATCTGACTTGGAGATATTGATACCTTACGAATATGTCGACTCTTCCGCCGAACGCATAAGTCTTTACACCGAACTCGACCATATCCAAAACGAGGAAGGTTTGATAAGATTCACAAACAACCTCACCGACCGCTTCGGGCAGATTCCTCCTCAGACGGAAGATTTGCTCAACACCATGAGGCTACGCTGGCTTGCAAGAGATTTAGGCTTCGAGAAGATAACGTTGAAAAATAAAATCATGACGGCTTATCTCGTCTCAAATCAAGAGTCGGAATATTATCAGACCGACACTTTCATGAAGATTATCAGATATGCCGCATCGCATCAACGACGTTGCAGAGTCAAGGAACTCAACGGCAAGAACATACTTTATGTCGACGCCGTGACAAATGTGGCAGAAGCACTGAAAGTCATGAGAGAGACCTTGGAACTTTGACATTATTTAATCTGAAAAATTGAGAATCTGAAAATCTAAAAATTCTCAGATTTTCGCCATAATTTTCTCCGTAGCCCCGATGCTGAGTTGTATATAATCTTGGCATATTCCCGATGCCTTGCTATAAAAAGCATCGTCGTGCATCAGTTTCTCAAAAATATCATCAAATTCCTGTTGGCTTGTCACAGAAAACATTCCGCCTTTTTCAACTAAATCGACGGCTTCGACAAACTTATGATACTTCGGACCGACAACCACAGGGCAGCCAAAGACAAGAGCCTCTTGCGTATTATGAATGCTACTCATAAAACCACCGCCGACATACACAAAACGCGCATATTTATAAATCTGCTTCAAAATACCTATCGTATCAATAATAAGAACTTTGGGCTTATTAACTTGTTGACTCATTGTCTTATTGACTTGTTGACTATAAACAATCGACTGCTGACTATCATATTGAGAAGTTATTTGTTTTATATGAGTCTCTGAGATGTCGTGAGGCGCGATGATCATACAATAATCGTCGGGCATGTTTTTAGAGAAAGGAATGAGAAATTTCTCGTCTGATTGCCAGGAACTTCCGGCGATTATACATTTTCTACCCGCTATAAAATCCTCTATCTCAGGAAACGATTTCGACTGCTTGGCAATTTCAAAGACTCTGTCGAAGCGAGTGTCGCCCGTCACGGTAGAATTTTCCAATCCTATGGATTTCAACAGTTTCGCCGTATTATCATTTTGCACGAAAAAATGAGTCACATTTCTCAATTGTTTTCTAAACCAATAAGCATAGAACTTAAAGAAATAATGATCTTCGTGGAGCAAAGCAGATATGTAGTATAAAGGGATATTATTTTTTCTAAGAGTTTTCATGTAGTTGAACCAGAAATCGTATTTCACAAAGAAAGCCATCTTAATGTTAAAATTCATTAAGAGTTTCTTCGCATTCGACAAGGTATCGGAAGGCATATAAGCCACTTTATCAGCGAGTTGAAAATCTTTTCTTATCTCATATCCAGATGGAGAAAAGAATGTTAATAATATTTTACATTGAGGGAATTTATCTTTCACCTTTTCAATTACAGGCAGACCTTGTTCGAACTCGCCTAAGGAAGAGACATGAAACCAGATCCATTCATCGTTTTTGTCAGGAGATTTCAAGTTATCCCATTGATTTTTTCTGCCTTTCCACCAAAATCTGGCTTTTTTATTTCCGAAGAGAGAAGCCAAAGCTATGGCTCCACTGTAAAATCTTATAGCGAGAGAATACAAGAAATTCATAATCAATAGTAATAATAATCTAACGGCATTCTTTTATAAGTTGGGATAAATATTGCGACACGTATTCCGTAATATCTGTCGAGATGATTTTTCAAATCAGGTCCCATCAAATTAAAGTCCCATTGGCGTAAGGATTTAGTGTGAGCTTGTATGAACTCCAATGATACCGAGAAGTTAAGCACTCGCGAGTTACTCAAATACATATAACCCACTTCTCCCGAGTAAGCGAAACCGCCGCGCATTCTGTCATATCCGTAGCGATAGTCGTCGGCAAGATTTGGAGGTGTTGAGGCGTAAGAAGAAAACTCTATTCTGATTCTGTTGAGCAGGTATCCGAGTCCGCCGTTTACGAAGAAGCCGCAGTTAGGATTCGGGGCGCAGACGTTGAAAATCTTACCGACTTTGGCTTGAAGATGATAGCCTCGCTCAAACATTGCGTAGCTTCCCCAAATTCCGTCGCCAGTAATAAGCTCGCCATTGCTATCCAATATGATGCCTAAAATATCCTCACGAGAAGCTCTTATCTTTTCACCGAAAATAAAATTAGCGTTAGCAGTCCAAAGCCAATTTTTATCAGTCTTGTACAGGACACTCGCGCCTATCGTTGAATTGTTACCGTATAAAACTTTTGTGTCAGCACCCGGAAATTGATATGAATATGTGGCGCTAAACATTGTTGTAGAAATACATTCTTTCTTTATATTTTTCTGAGCATCAGCAATAAAAGGAATGATAAAAAATAATATCAAAACATAAAATCTCGATTTCATAATTTCAAAAATTAACACATTGCAAATATAACAAACGTTTTCTTTTTTTCGTATTCAACAAAAGAAAAAATAATCGTGATTATTTCATTAATATTCCAATTAATTTATATATATTTGTGGAAAATGTATTTTTATGAAAAGAGAATTATCA
>JAZOCI010000049.1:0-2431 GCA_045596465.1 Bacteroidales bacterium
CCATTTTGATAAACTTTATAAGTCTGTGCATTTTCTGAAGTATTCCATTGCAAGACAAGTCCGTCGTAAGACACATCGGTAGCAACAAGGTTTGCCGGAGTTCCTGGTATCACCTCAACGACTTCCTCAAGTTGAAACTTACATGATCTAGTTATGTAATCTGTTGACAAGTCATAATCACAGAATACATAATATTTGCCTAAATCTTGCACCTTGAAGTAGTTATTTGTCGCTGATTTATTTGTCAGACCAGCATCTCTCAGATAGAAATATGTAGCGTCTTGATAATCCAACGTTATTGGAGACTTATCAGTACTGTTACAGGCGTCGACATTCCATTGACGGCAGACTATATAATAGCCATCTACGGAACGGATGTAAACATTACCGTTGCCTGCGTTTTCGAAAGTAAATATCTGCGAACTACTCTCCAAATAAGAAGAGATACCCACACCGCCAATTGTTCCTTCCGGATGCGCATCATTATTAAAAATCGTAAGATATTGTCCTAAGTTAGTATTTTTGATACGGTACTTTTTACCCAGTTCTTGGGCATAGAGAGGACCTGTTCCTAACAAAAATAGGAACGACATTACGAAAAAGATAATTTTTTTCTTCATAAGTATTTGTTTGTTTATTTTTCTCTTTTTGTAAGTAATTATAGGACAAAAGTTTATTTGCACGTTTTTTTCCGACGCAACAATCGAAAAAACGCGCAAAGTTACACATTTTTTTAGAATTTTCGTTAATTTTTTTTAAGAAAAAATTTACAGGTCTTAAAAGACTAAAGTCAGAGTCTGTAAACTACATTCATCACCACATCGCCGACCATTCCTAATGTTTTCGGGTCAATCTGTTCGATATTATCTTTCAAGGTATGCCAATAAGGATAGAATGAGCTATCTTCGTTGTTTTCCAAATGAATGATGTCTATCATAGGAATTTTGGCTATAACATTCACATAGATATGATCGTCGTTGATAGGGTGACCTATTTCGTTTGAGAAATAATCGTAGTAGCCGAGTTCGCGTGCTATTCTCCAAACGTCGTTGCTCAACGAAGGTGCGAACTGTTGTGAATAATATTCTTTAGGGAATTTAGGATTTGACGCTCCCACCATATCTAACAATATTCCGAAGTAAGCCCGATAGCCGTAGACATGAGGATTCTTCGACCAATATTGCGATCCGAGAGCCCAGTCGTCGTTAGTCATGACGTTGGCGTAAGCCGGTGCTCCGTAGTCTTCCAAGTCGAAGAGAATGATGTCGACGCCGGTATTTACAGGATTGTTTTTCAGCTGACGTGCTATTTCCATGAGCACTCCTACTCCACTCGCTCCGTCGTTAGCGCCATCGATAGGCGTGTTCCATTTTGTCTTATCGGGGTCGTGGTCGGCGAAAGGACGCGAGTCGTAATGAGCTGCGAGCAGTATTCTCTTCTTCGCCTCAGGGTTAAAAGACGCGATGATGTTTTTGCCGTCTATACCTTTGCCGTTATAGAGACGAGTGCGAAAGTTCTGCACATAGACAGTATCTGCTTTGTCGTTGAAGAAGTCGATGAAATAGTCGACACACTGGGCGTGAGCCACGCTCTCCGGCACACGAGGACCGAAATCTAATTGTTTCTTTACATAATGATAAGCCGAGTCGGCATTAAAATTCGGAACAGTCTGACTTTGACTTTGACTCTGACTTTGTGACTCTGCGACTCTGCGACTCTGAGTCTTCTTATTATCCTCGCAAGAAACAAATAATAACAATAATAATGAAATGAAAGTTATTTTTTTTTAGCATAATCTATTATATTGTAACCTGTTAATTGTTAACTATTAATTATAAACTGTTAATTGTCAATTGTTAATTGTAAACTGTACATCACATTCCCATCGCCGGGTTCTGCATCTCGCCACCTCCCGTCTGCGCCTTTCTCTCCAACTCCATCTTACCGAAACGAAAGACCAAGCCCGCGCTGATAGAACGGCTGTTGAACTTAAACGAGCTGTACGACTGATAGTACGGATTAGTGGTGTTGTTATCCCATCTGTTCCAGTTGAAAATATCGTTGACGTTGATATGTACCGACATCTTTCTATCGAAGAAGTCAGCTCGCAATCCGCAGTTGATTGAATAGTTAGCGTGACGCTCAGCGAATAACGACTGCTGTGGCGAACGATAATTTCCTGAGGCATGTACCTCCAATTTGTTCCACAACTTAGTCCAAAGATTTAATCTCACGCTATAAACTATAGAGTTATCTTTTATAATCTCGCCGTTCTTATTGAACTTCGTCTCGAAATAATAGTCATAAACATTGGCATAAAGTCGCATGTTGAACATGGCTGTAGGGCGATATGTGACGTTGGCTTCCAATCCGGTTCGCGACGATCTTCCTACATTAACGGGATATGAATATTGAACATAACGTCCGAAAT
>JAZOCI010000050.1:0-5521 GCA_045596465.1 Bacteroidales bacterium
ACGACTATAAATGTTCTTATTCTGAATTTATCGAGAGAAGAGAAGAACGTATTGATATTCAGAAGGCTGCCTTCGATAATCAACAGCGTGAGATAAAAGAAATAGAGGCTTTCATTGAACGCTTCCGTTATAAGGCGACAAAAGCCAAGCAGGTGCAGTCGCGCGTGAAACAGCTTGAAAAAATGGATATGGTACAAATCGACGATCAGGACAAGTCGGTGATGCACTTCAAATTTCCGCCAGCTCCTCATTCCGGTAAGGTGACACTCGAACTTAACAATGTCTCAAAATCGTACAGCGAGAAGAATATACTCAACAATATAAACCTGCTGATCCCGAGAGGGGAGAAGATTGCTTTCGTGGGACGTAACGGTGAAGGTAAATCGACCTTGTCTAAAATCATTGCGGGCGTCTTGGATTATCAAGGTGAGATGAAACTCGGTCATGAGGTGCAAATCGGTTATTACGCCCAAAACCAACACGATATGCTTGACCCTGAGAAGACTGTCTTTGAAACACTCGATGACGTGGCTACGGGCGATATGCGTGTTAAGGTGAAGTCGCTGCTCGGAGCATTTCTCTTCAGAGGCGAGGCGATAGATAAAAAAGTGAAAGTGCTCTCCGGTGGTGAGAAAGCTCGTCTGTCGTTGGCAAAAATGCTGCTCTTCCCGACAAACCTGCTTATCCTCGACGAGCCTACAAATCACTTGGATATGTTGTCGAAAGATATTCTGAAATCGGCTCTGATTCAATTCGATGGAACTTTGATAATAGTGTCTCACGACCGCGACTTCCTTCAAGGACTCACCAATAAAGTTTACGAATTTAAGAAACCTAATATCAAAGAATATATCGGCGATATCTACGATTTCTTGGAAGAGAAGAAGTTGAAAGAACTCGATGATCTTAATAAAAAACAAAAGACAAGTCAGACGACAAATGTCGATAATGCTAAGTCGCAGGCGAAGTTAGATTATGAGCAGAAGAAACAGAACGACAGGGAGATAAAACGTATCGAGAGGGAAATCAAGAAGTTAGAAGAGAAGATAGAATTACTCGAAAATGAAATCGCGGAAATGGACGCTGTGATGTCAGACCCGGATTCTCATCCGAATGTCAATTTGGATAACGAGTGGTATAATCTTTATGGTAATAAAAAAGATCTGCTTCAAGACCTGATGAATCAGTGGGAAGAGAAGCAGATCGAATTAGAGATGTAATTGTCGAATCATTTGTTTTTCATTACGTCGAAGCCTTTGCCGTAGACACCCATTACTGCATTGACAGAGACGAAAGCGGCTGGATCGGTCTGTTTTACAATCCTGATGACACGCTGCGACTCGGTTTTTCGTACTACAACCATCACGATTTCAGACTCGGTTTTAGAATACCATCCAGTGCCTTTTATCATCGTCACGCCTCTGTGAACTTCACTGCTAACTCTGTCGGCAATCTCTCTTGGATTAGAAGAAAAGATAAACATCTGCACCGATTGTTTGCTGCCGTTCATCGTCAGATCCATGGTATAACTCGTTACCATAAGACCTACATAACTGTAAATCAAAAGTTCTAAATCTTTGAAAACGAAATATGAACAGGAAATAATAGCTACATTAATAAATAAGGAGAGGCGACCTAATGTCACGTTACGATATTTATTTATCATCACAACGATGACGTCTGTTCCGCCGGTACTACTTCCTTCAAGGAAGATGATTCCGCATGCCACGCCGTTAAGTCCGGCTCCAAGTACAGATGCAAGAAAACGATCTTCGATGATAGGTTCTAAAATGATATATTCCTGAAATAAATAAAACGTTACTGACGTCATTATCACAGAATATATCGTGCTGATAGCGAATCTTTTTCCTAAAGACTTGAACGAGATGAGAATGAGAACCGCGTTTAAGACAAATATCATTATACCTGTCGGAATTCCTGTAAGCCAATAAATTATAGTCGAGAGACCGGTGACTCCACCGCCTAACATCTGGTTAGGAATCAGAAAACCTGTCCAGCCAATAGCAGATACGATAATCGCCAGAGTAATAATGATGTGACTCTTGATTTCTTGCCAAATATCAAAGTTGTTTTTCATAAAATGTTTGTTTTAAATTCATTTTGCAAAATTATAAAAATGATTGCTTTCTGTGATGATTTTTCTTGAATTGTTTGATACTTTTTACTAACTTTGTGCTTGATTAATTTTAAATAAATTAAACTATGAAACTGAAAAATTGTTTACTCATCGCGGCATTTTTATTTACAAGTCTTAATGTAAGTGCAGATGAATTAATCAGTATTTTCTTTAGTAATTCTGAAAACTCGCCTGTGAGAGTTGAACTCGATGACATTTCATCAATTAAATTTAATAAGACGGTGTTATTTGTCGGCGACAAAGACGGTGTTTACACGGAATACAGTTTCTCTGATATAAGGAAAATCGTTTTTGAAAAAGATGAAACTTCTATAGAGTCTATAAGTGTAAATGCTTCAAAAATAGATGTTTATCCTAATCCGGTGAATAATAATCTTACTATCGAAGGTGTGAATGAATTGCCGGAAACTGACGTTTTGATATATTCATTGACAGGCACTCTTGTGGCACAGTATTCACAATGGAATGGCAAAAAAATCGACGTTTCTCATCTTGCTGCCGGCATCTATTTCGTTAAAATGAATTCTACAACTTTAAAATTCGTCAAACAATGAAAAAAATATTACTCATAGCAATAATTTTATTGTCAAATATAAATCTGTTCGCTCAGAATGGATGGCGTAACAGAATGTTGTTGCATCAAGGCGGAGAAATGTCCGTTTATAAGATGGAAGACATTGACAGCCTTGGCTTTAGCAAAGTAGCGGAAGAGACTAATTTCGTGATTCATCATAAAGATGCAAGTGAAGAGAAAATCGCTATGAATGAGATAGATAGCTTGCTTTTTGACAATGTACACGGAAAAGTCGCCGTCAATATCAATATCCTTGAATGTACGATGAATTCGGTTACGCTTAATGTCACTCGCACGGCTTCATGTGTGGCTTATAAGATGATGTGCGTGCCTTATAATTTCATAGAATCTTTGTCGAACGGCAATCTTGCTGAAGCCATTGACGATAATGTGGATTTGGTTTACGAACAAGATTTCGATAGCGTGCAAGTGGCTGATTTACAATTTGAATATAATACAGAATATGCGATTCTCGCTGTGGGAATTGATAAATATGGCTTGCTTTGTGATGTGTCAAAAGTCAGATTTGTGACTCCATCTGAAAATTTGGCAGGAAATCCTAATGTCGATATAGAAGTCGTTGATAATAATTATTATGATTTCTCTGTGAGATATTCTGCCAACAGCGATGTCACGAAATATTATGCGCTGCTTAGTGAGGTCGGAGCGATTGAAAATCAATACAAGATGTTTGCCGCTATGGACGGCTGGACGTGTATCGGCGATATGATTGTCGATTGGGGCTTGGAGCTTCAGAGCACTGTGACTTATCAATATACGAACAAATCGCCGAATATGCAGTATGAGATTTATGTTCAGGCTTTAGATGCTAACGGCGAGATGGCTCCTTATAAGGTGTTTAATTTCATGTCGAAGTCGAAAGGCGGAGAAGGCGTTGCTGAAGTTGAGATTACTCTTGGCGCATACGAATTCAGTATCGATTGGTTTGGGGAAGCTCTTCCTTCTCAATTTATAACTTTCACACCAAACGACCAAACAAGCGCATATAATATGAGTGTTTGTTTGGAGGAGAATTATGTCAAAGATAAGTATGCTTATCAAGAAGATTTGTACAAAGAACCGAGTATGCCTACTATAGGTTGGTTCCAACATGAAGAGCTTACCACTGATTATCAGATTGATCCAGATACAAAATGTGTCGCTATTGCGGCGGCTAAGAATATAAACGGTGAATGGGGTCCTGTGACAGAATTATTTTTCACGACTCCAGATGAAGAAGCTCCGGTAGGGTCGAAGAATCAGTCAAAGAATATCGTAGGACGTTTTGTGAAGACGATGGAAAATGAAGATGTTTATGATAAGGAGTTTCAATTTGAAGAGAGTATTATACAACTTATAATACCTTGATTTTATTTCATGATAAATTTTGTTTTGCGTGTGTCTTTTTCGAGGCACACGTTTTTTTTATGTGATATGTGAATAAAAAAATAGGTTGCCGATATTTTCTGTCGGCAACCTATTTAGTACCTGAGGCCGGAATCGAACCGGCACGCCCGAAATGGGCACAGGATTTTAAGTCCGGCGCGTCTACCTATTCCGCCACTCAGGCACTTAATCCTTTTACAAAAAATCCCGACTTCTCATCGGGACTTTGAGCGGAAAACGAGACTCGAACTCGCGACCCCGACCTTGGCAAGGTCGTGCTCTACCAACTGAGCTATTTCCGCGTTGTTGTTTGATGGTGCAAAGATACGCATTTTCTAATTACGCGCAAGTGTTTTGAGTAACTTTTTTTAATTTTTTTTAAAAATATTTTTTTAACTTGATTTTCTTATATTTACAAAATAAAACTTGTATAAAATAATTCTTTTTTTACATAAAGATGTTTCATTTTTTATGAAATTGTCATATTTTTCATATAAAAAATATCACAAAATCTTTATTTGTATCATTTTTCTTGATGATTTTATTATATATCTTGAAGTGAAAAATCGTGAGATTATAATAGTTCATGTAATTTCGAGAATAAAAAAAAGGCGTGAGAAAAATCTCACGCCTCATTTTTTTATCTCAAACTCGCAAATTAGAACTTATGAACAGCTCTGACATTATAAAGAGAGGATTTAACAGGATTGAGACATACAATACTATTATCCATAAAAGCATAAACCTCAGCCATATCTTCTGACGTTTCATTTGATGACCAATAATAATCCTGCTCTATTGGATCTTCAAGTTTGTCGTTATATAACTTTATGAATTCTGGGTCGAAAACATGTGTGCCATTGCTGACAGCATCCCACATTGCCTTCAACTCATCAGATGCAGGTAAATACCAGCCTTCACCATGGTCAGCACACCATTTGGCGGCAGGATGCTTCTCTAAAGTAGGATCATAATATTTTATCGACTGCATATTCAAAGAACCATCTTTAGGATTCATACTGTTACACATTACATTTTCTGTAGCCCATTGTAAATATGCCTGATCCAACGACATTATAAGACCGCTGGTACCTGTTTCATCAACATAGAAAACAACGCCTTTCACACCATTAACATCATATAAGTCACCTGGTTTATATGCAAGAGCTTCATAAACATTGATTACTACCATCTCCGATTCATATTCATTCCATTTTGCCTTGAAAGCATAATCGCCTATACGTTCAGATGAGAAAGTAGTACCTTCATAAACACCTCCTCCAAATGTCACATCTATTATAACAGACTCAGCAGTGCGATCTTCTCCATCTACTAACACTGTAAAGGTAACTGTGTCAACGCCATTGTTTTTGATAGCAGTCTTGTCAGCTATGAGTTCGACA
>JAZOCI010000051.1:0-5466 GCA_045596465.1 Bacteroidales bacterium
AGACGGCGTTTGCGAAATCCCAGAAGGTATCACAATGGAAATGGTTAACTATATGCTCGAAATGCGCGCTTCAAACCGCAACAAAGTTCAAGATATGGCTGACAAATTCCCTGGTAAAGCTATCTTCACTCCAGGTAAGAAAGCTTGGAGCATCAAGTGCGACATCGCTTGCCCTTGCGCATTCCAAAATGAAATGAACGAAGACGACGCTAAAGAATTACTCGCTAACGGCGTAAAATATGTAGCTGAAGTTTCTAACATGGGTTGCCAACCAGGCGCTATCTCAACAATCCAAAACGCTGGTATCCCATTCGCTCCAGGTAAAGCTGTTAACGCTGGTGGCGTTGCTACATCAGGCCTCGAAATCTGCCAAAACGCTGCTCACATCAGCTGGACCGCAGAAGAAGTCGACGCTAAATTACAAAAGATTATGAACGACATCTATGACCTCTGCATCGAATACGGTAAAGAAGCTGACGGCTCAATCAACTACGTTAAAGGTGCAAACATCGCTGGCTTCATGAGAGTAGCTAAAGCTATGTTAGCTCAAGGTATCGTTTGATAAAATTTTAAAATCTTAAAATCTGAAAACCTGAGAATTTTTTCTCGGGTTTTCTTTTTTTATGTATCACACCTTACAATTATGCATTATGAATTATGCATTATGAATTGAAAAAACTTATTGCCTTGTCGTCTTGTAGTCTCGTTGACTTTCATTATCTTTGCATCTAAATTTTTCAATGATGGATTTCCTTTACCCTAATATGCTTTACGCACTAATCGCGCTGATAATCCCGATAGCCATTCATCTGTTTAATTTCAGAAGACATAAGACGGTCTATTTCAGTAATACCTCGATTCTCAAGACGATAGAGCAGGAGAATCGTAAGATAAAGAAAGTGAAAGAGATTATAGTTTTAATTGCGAGAATGTTGTTCGTGGCGGCTCTTGTTATTGCCTTTGCCTTCCCTTATAAAAAAGATAATAATGCAATTAATAATAATGTCGATAATCTTATAGCGATTTATATCGACAATTCTATGAGTATGCAGTCGCAATCTTCAGAAAATACGCTCTTCGACGATGCGCGTAACTCGGCAATGAAACTCGTGGAGAATCTTAATCAGGCGCAGAAATTTATTCTGATTTCCAATGATAGAGAACCTAAAAACGAATATCCGATGAATAAAGATGAGATGTTGCTTCGTCTTGATGAAATGAAATCTGAGGCGGTAACATCTTCTTTTGTAGATATTTACAACAGCCTTTCTTTTATAAAAAAGAAAAATGATTTTAACTCGGCGACACTTTTCGCTTATTCCGATTTTCAAAATAATGCGATGACTTCAAATGACTTAAAGGTCGATACTACAATTCAAGTCGTCGTTTTCCCTCTGAAGTCGGATTTTCAAAATAACATCTATATCGATTCCGTATGGCTTCAATCTCCTGTCTTGCAAAAGAATATGACTAACGAACTCAATGCTCGTATTGTCAATGAAACGCAGAATGATGTTAAAGGACTTCCTGTAAATTTTTCTATTGATGAAAATATTGTGGCTTATACTACTTGCGATATTAATTCAAATTCGTATGCAGATGTCAATATGCAGTTTGCTGTTGAAAATGAAGGCGATATAAAAGCGAAAGTTACAATAAACGATTCTCCAATTACTTTCGACGACGAATATAATTTGGTTTTGAAAATACGTCCACAAATCAATGTGGTAGAAATAAAAAATCCTGTAAAGACGCACGGACGTGCGTATGCAGTCAATAGTCTTGGTTTATTATTCGATGGCGACGCTCTCATTAATTATCATTCTATGAATCAATATAATATAAATCAGAATGTGATTAACAATGCGCAGATGATTGTCGTTGATGCGAATCTTAACGAGACTATGCAACAGTCGTTGTTGGACTTTGCTGAACAAGGAGGAACACTTTTGGTTTTAGAAACTGAAAATCTGAGAATTTTAGAATCTGGGCATATTGTTGATGAGAAATATAACTCGTATATTTATAATCGTTTAGGAATCAAACCTGTTGATTTTGATGAGAATGAAACAAAAATTGAATATATAGCGAAACGAAATTCTTTCTTTGATGATATTTTCGTGAAACTTCCTGATAATGCGGAGCTCCCCAAAGTTAAGAAACATGTTCGTTTTAAGTTGGGTAAGAATGTTCAGAATATCATTTCCTTGCAAAACGGAGATCCATTTCTTATAATGAGCAATGTCGGTAAGGGTAAGGTTTTCGTGATGTCAACGTCTTTAAATGAGGAATATTCCGATTTGGCAAATCATGCTTTGTTCGTTCCTTTGATGTATAAGATGGCGTTGATTGGAGGCGATGTCTTTGATTTATATTTTACTTTGGGTGTTGATAAGTCGTTGAATATAAATGATATTTCTTTAAATGTTGACGATAGGATTTCCTTAAGAAGCGAAAATGCCTTGTATGACATTTATCCGATTGTTGAAAATCGTAACGGCATTAATTATTTGAATTTCTTTGAAGATTTGCCGTCGTCGGGATTTTATGACATTTATAAGAATGAAGATTACGTTTCTACTGTTGCGTGGAACGATGACAGGAGAGAGTCGAAGATGTCGTTTTTTAGTGAAGAAAAATTAATAGAATATTTTAAAAACAAGGGGTTGAATCTTCTTGCGATGATCGATTATGAAGAGATGAATAATGACGATGTGATTGAAACTGTTGTAAATCAATCGTCATTATGGAGGATTTTTGTGATAATCGCTTTGATTGCGATGTTGATAGAAATTTTGATTTTACGTTTTTGGAAGTGATGAAAATTTTGTAATTTTGTAGGATAAAGAAGCGAGTTTTATGGAAGATAATAAAGATAAAGATTTTGAAGGACAAGGGTTAAATGAAGTGGAAGAATCTGGTGTTCGCGTGCAAAGTGGCGATGGTTTTAGAGTGATTCCTCTTAAAGGCTTGATTGATAATTGGTTTATCGATTATGCTTCGAGTGTTATCTTAGACCGTGCCGTGCCTGAGATCAACGACGGCTTCAAGCCTGTGCAGCGTCGTATCTTGCACTCGATGAAAGAGTTGGAAGATGGACGTTATAACAAGGTCGCTAATATCGTCGGTAATACTATGAAGTATCACCCTCATGGCGATGCTTCTATTGGCGACGCTCTCGTAAATCTTGGTCAGAAGGATCTTCTCATTGATACTCAGGGTAACTGGGGTAACGTCTTGACAGGCGACCCTGCCGCTGCTCCTCGTTATATCGAGGCACGTCTCTCAAAATTCGCTTTAGATGTCGTCTATAATCCAAAAACCACTGAATGGAAATTCTCTTACGACGGTCGTAACAAAGAGCCTGTGACTCTGCCTGTTAAATTCCCGTTGCTTCTCGCTCAAGGTGCGATGGGTATTGCCGTCGGTCTTAAGGTGGAGATACTTCCTCACAACTTCAACGAGCTTATCGATGCTTCAATAGCTTATCTTCGCGATGAGGAATTTGTCTTGTATCCCGACTTCAGAACTGGTGGTATGATTGACGTACGTTCGTATAACGACGGCGCTCGAGGTTGTAAGGTGCAGGTGCGTGCCAAGATAAGTCAATTGGATAAGAAGACTTTGGTTATCACTGAGATACCTTACGGAACGACGACAGGAACTCTCATCGATTCCATCACAAAAGCAGGGGAGAAGGGACAGATTAAGATTCGCCGCGTCGATGATAATACTTCTCGTAATGCAGAGATCGTGATACATCTCGCAAGTGGCGTCTCTCCAGATCAGACTATCGACGCTCTTTATGCTTTCACTCAATGTCAAGTCTCGCTTAACAGTCTGTGTACTTGCGTGATTCGTAACGAACATCCTGAGTTTACGACGATTTCGGCTATATTGAAAGAAAGTACCGACAGAACTCTCGACTTGTTGAGTTGGGAACTGAAGATAAAACTCGATGAGCTTGAAAGAGAATGGCATTGGATCTCTTTGGAAAAGATTTTCTTCGAGAAACGTATCTATAAAATCTTGGAAAAAGATGCCGATTCTTGGGATGACCAAATAACTGAAATTGAACGAGCTTTCGATCCTTACAGAGAAATGTTGAAAGCTGAGATAACTCGCGATGATGTGTTGAGACTTTGCGAGAAACCTGTCAGAAAGATTTCCAAGTTCGATATTAAGAAAGCGGAAGAACAAATCTTAGATATTGAAGATCAGATAGAAAAGGTAAGATACGACCTTGACCATATCGTCGATTACACTATCAATTTCTATAATGAGATAAAGAGAAAACATGGCAAAGGTCGCGAGCGTAGAACTGAGATTCGTAACTTCGATAATATCTCTGCTGTGGCTGTTGCCGCTAATAACGAGAAGCTTTATGTCAACAAAGAAGACTGCTTTATCTGCACTTCTGCAGGCTTGAAGAAGGAACAAAATAAGGACGCATATACATTTGTATCAGACTGTTCCGACTTAGATGATATTATCGTATTCCGTGAGAATGGAACGTTTATGGTCACGAAGTTGCAACCTAAATGTTTCGTAGGTCCGGAGAAACTCATTCATGCCGATGTGTTCCATAAGAACGACGACAGAACTGTATATAATATGGTGTATCGTTCCGGTAAGGCAGGTTCGCCGTATTATGTTAAACGCTTCTCTGTCAAGGGAATAACGCATGATAAGGATTACGATTTGACGATGGGCGAGCCAGGCTCTAAAGTTGTTTATTTCTCCGCGAATCCTAATGGCGAGGCGGAAGTTATCAAGATTATGCTTCGTCCGCAACCTAAGTTGAAGAAGACGACATTCGATTATAATTTTGCAGACCTCGCTATTAAAGGAAGAGCAAGTCGCGGTAATAAACTTACAAATCATCCTATAAATAAGATAGTTAAGCGTGACGATGGCGTCTCGACCTTAGCTGCTCGCGAGATTTGGTACGACGACACTGTGAAACGTCTCAACGCTGACAAACGAGGTGCTTTGATAGGAGAATTTTCTGGTGATGATAAGATCCTTCAGATTTTCTCTAATGGTGAATTTCGTCTCACAAACTACGACCTCTCAACGCATTTCGATGACGACATGACGCAAATCATGAAGTTTAATCCTAATACGGTCTTCTCTGTCATTTATATCGAAGGCGAGACAAAACTGATGTATATCAAGCGTTTCATGATAGAAGATGATACCCCGCTCAACAGACGCGTTTCGTTCATAGGCGAAAATGAAAACGCAGAATATCTCATCATGAATATGGATAAACTTCCACGATTGTTATTGACATTCAACGATAGTCCTTCAGGAAAACAATATGAAGATGAAGAACTTAACGTGGCAGAATATATAGGTGTTAAGAGTTATAAAGCAAAAGGCAAACGACTTTCTACTCATGATGTCGCTACTTATACTTTCATCGAACCTTTTGAACCTGAAGAAGAAGAGATTGAGGAAGTT
>JAZOCI010000052.1:0-16895 GCA_045596465.1 Bacteroidales bacterium
AGAAATTTGACATAAGCGATTGGTGGAATAAAAAAGTTGAAGAATTAAGTAAGGGTATGCAGCAGAAAATTCAGTTTATAGTGACTGTTATCCATGAGCCACAACTACTTATCTTCGACGAGCCTTTTTCTGGCTTCGACCCTATCAACGTAAATCTTCTTAAAAAAGAAATCCTCGAATTACGCGATAAAGGTGCGACAATCATTTTCTCTACTCACAACATGGCATCTGTAGAGGAGCTATGCGATAACATCATGCTTATCAACAAAGGGCAGAAAATCCTTGAAGGCAGCGTCTACCAGATAAAACAAGATTTTAAAGACCATAGCTTTGAGATTGTTTTAAGACACAAAGACTCAGAGACGCAAAGATTCAAAGACACTGACTCTGCAACTCTGCAACTCTGCGACTCTGCAACTCTAACTCTTCCTGAAGGTTTTACATTAATTTCAGAAAAGACAGATAACAACGGAGAAATGACATTGAATGTCAAAGCTGAAAATGATGTCAATCCTAACATCTTAATCAATTATCTTTCAGAAAAAGGAACTATTATTTCATATAAAGAACTACTTCCTTCAATGAACGACATCTTTATTAATCAGTTAACAATTAACAATGTACAATTAACATAGGACTTTAGGCTTTAGACTGTAGACTTTAGACTTAAAAATATGAACAACTTAGGCATAATAATAAAAAGAGAATATCTCACACGTGTCAAGAAACGCAGTTTTTTACTCTTGACATTTTTAGGTCCGTTATTTTTTGCAACATTGATAATAGCACCTTCCCTTCTCATGTTGAGATCGGAGAAGATGGAAAGCAAGAAAGCCATTGTCGTTCTTGATGAAAGCGGCATGTTCGAGGGTAAGATAGAAAACACCGATGCCAATACTTTCATTTATGAAAATGAGAATGCTAATATCGACAGTTTGAAGAAATTTGTTTTCGATGGTATTTATGATGCGTTTTTATATATACCATCAACATCATTGAATATTCCTGTCAGTGCCAAGCTATACAGCGACAAGCAGATACCAATGACCTTAAGCAGTCACATAGAGAGGGAGATGAAGCAAGTTGTAGAACATCAGAAGCTTCTTGCCTCAGGCATCGACCCTGATATTGTGAAAGCATCTAAGACAAGCATCAATGTTTCCACCATACGTATGGACGAAGAAAGCGGTGAGAAAACGAGTTATGCGGAATTGGAGTATATAATAGGATTAGTGCTCGCTCTTGTAATTTACTTCGCGATATTCTTATTCAGCAATCAGGTCTTACGTGGTGTTATAGAAGAAAAGACCAACAGAATAATAGAAATCATCATCAGTTCTGTGAAGCCTTTCGAGTTGATGATGGGAAAGATAGTAGGCATAGCCTTAGTAGGACTCACACAGTTTTTATTATGGATAGTGTTGACTATAGGCATCTATCTTGTAGCGAGCGGTATACTGATAGGACCTGAGGTCATGTCGCCATCGGGCACTGTCATGACAGAAGAGATAAGTCAGATTACAGAGACGACACAAGGACAAGACATTATGCTTGAAGCTGTTAATATGGTACAGTCTATCAACTTCGGAGCCATCTTATGGAGTTTCTTGTTTTACTTTGTATTCGGATATTTGTTATACGCTGCCATGTTCGCCGCCATCGGAGGAATGGTAGATAACGAGACCGACAGCAACCAATTCAGCACAGTGGTGTCTTTACCATTGATGGTAGCGATAGTGTGTTCTATAGCTATGGTAAACAATCCCGACAGCAGCTTAGGATTGTGGCTTTCGATGATACCGTTCACATCGCCCATATCTATGATGATAAGAATACCATTCGGAGTACCATATTGGCAGGTTGCAGTGTCGCTTATATTATTGATATTGACATTCATCTTGATAACATGGTTAGCAGGAAAGATATATAGGACAGGAATCTTGATGTACGGCAAGAAACCAAGTTTCAAGGAAATATGGAAATGGCTTAGATATTAAAATCTGATATTATGAAAATTTGAGAACCTGAGAGTCTGATATTTTTCCAGATTTTCAGGTTTTCAATTTTTCAGATTTTATATAAAAAAAACACTTGTATCTGAAATAAAAAAATCTTATTTTTGCACCCCAAAATATCGATTTTAATCTCGAATTAAATTAATTATAAAAAATATTTACAATGCAAAACAAAGGAGTTATTAAACTTTTAGCACTTATCTTAGCTGTTTTCTCATTGTATCAATTGTCGTTTTCTTACATAACAAAACGCGTTGAGAAAAAAGCTGTTGAATATGCTACAAGTTCAGAGGCAGCAAAAATAGCTGAAGTCCTCGCCGATGGCAATCAAAATGCTTACGATTACTTATTAGATTCTATTCAAGGTGCCAGAGAAACCTACTATTTGGACTCAATGAGCACAGTTAAAGTTTATCCAATCTTCGGACAAACTTATCGTCAAGCAAAAGAAATGGAAATCAACTTAGGTCTTGACCTTAAAGGCGGTATGAACGTGATGATGGAAGTATCTGTTCCAGACATCATCGAAGTTCTTTCAGGTCACTGTACAGACCCGGTTTTCGTAGAAGCATTAAGAATAGCTAACGAGCAACATCTTAACAGCCAAAGAGATTTCGTAGATTTATTTGGCGATGCTTACCAACAATTAGATCCTAACGCCAAATTGGCTCCTATCTTCTTGTTCGAGTTCAAAGATAAAGGTATCACAGTAAATTCAACAAATGATGAAGTTTTAAGTGTCATCAAAGACGAAACAAACAGCGCTATTGACCGTTCATATCAAATTTTGAGAACTCGTATCGACCGTTTCGGTGTGGCACAACCAAATATCCAAAAGTTAGAAAACTCAGGACGTATCCTCGTCGAACTTCCAGGCATCAAAGATCCTAAACGTGTTCGTAAACTTTTACAAGGTACAGCACAGTTGGAATTCTGGGAGACATACAACTTCACAGAACTTTATGAATATTTCGACGAAGCTAACAAACGTCTTGCCGAAATCAACAAAGCTACAGAAGAATTAACAGCAGAAAAAGCTGAAGTTAAAGCTGAAGACGAACCTACACTTTTAGCAAACGATTCATTGAATGCTACGGAAGATGAGGCTTTAGCTGAAATGAGAGCTAACTACCCATTATACAATTACTTAACACCTTCATACTATCAAAACGAGATAGGTCAAACATATCCAGCAGAAACAGCACGCGTTGGTATGGCATTGGTAAAAGACACAGCCAACATCAACAGGATGCTCAAACAAGTCAAGAACGTATTCCCACGTAACGTCAAGTTTGCATGGTGCGTAAAACCTAACGTTGCAGCAGACGGCACAGAATACATCGACTTAGTCGCCTTGAAGACATCACGCGAAAACAAAGCTGCTCTCGGCGGTGAAGTAATCGTTGACGCTCGTCAAGACTACGATCAAAATGGTCGCGTTGAAGTAACAATCCAAATGAACAGCGAAGGTGCTAAATCATGGAAACGTTTGACAGGTGAAAACATCGGTAGACAAGTAGCCATCGTTCTCGACGACTATGTTTACTCATATCCTGTTGTAAATGACGAAATTCCAAGTGGTCGTTCATCAATCTCTGGTGGCGACATGAGCGTTGAAGAAGCACAAGACTTAGCAAACATCTTGAAAGCTGGTAAATTGCCAGCTCCTGCAAGAATCCTCGAAGAAAACGTTGTTGGTCCTTCATTAGGTCAAGAAGCTATCAACTCAGGTCTCTGGTCATTTGTGATCGCTTTCATTCTCGTTCTTATTTACATGTTGTTCTTCTACAACAAAGCCGGTATTGCAGCCGACATCGCATTGTTAGTCAACATATTCTTCATGTTCGGTGTATTGGCATCATTCGGAACAGTATTGACATTGCCTGGTATCGCAGGTATCGTCTTGACACTCGGTATGGCTGTTGACTCCAACGTCATCATCTTCGAACGTATCAAAGAAGAATTACGTGCAGGTAAAGGCTTAAGAACAGCTATCACAGACGGTTACAAGGCAGCTTACTCAGCTATCTTAGACGGTAACATCACCACATTCTTGACAGCATTCGTATTGTTCAAGTTCGGTACAGGTCCTGTTCAAGGCTTCGCTACAACATTGATGATCGGTATCGCAACATCATTGTTCACATCAATCTTCATCACCCGCTTGGTATTCGAAGGCTGGTTGAAGAAAGACAAGAACATCAGCTTCTCAAATAACGCTACACGTAACTTCTTGAAGAACACTTCATTCGACTTCATCAAGTTCGGTAAGACAGCTGCTATCATCGCATGCGTATTCGTAGTTTTCAGCGTAGGTTCTTTGGTAGTCCGCGGATTAAATCTCGGTATCGACTTCAAAGGTGGACGTAACTACGTCGTTCGTTTCGACAAAGACGTTACAGTTAACGAAGTACGTGCAGCTTTGACAAATGTAGCTCAGTTCAAAGAAGAAGTTCCAGAAGTCAAGACATACGGTCCAAGCCGTCAAGTCAAGATAACAACAGCATATAAGATCAACGACAATCATCCTGAAGTAGACCAAGAAATTCAAGGTCTCATCTACGAAGGTCTTAAAGGTCTCTATAACACAGAAATGACTTACGAACAATTCACGACAGACTCAGACAAGAGCAACGTTTTACTCGGTATTTTAAGCTCACAGAAAGTTGGTGCTACAGTAGCCGACGACGTAACACGTAAGGCTTTCATCGCTGTCATCATCTCACTCGTTGTTATGTTCGTTTACATCGCTATCCGTTTCAAGAGATGGCAGTATGGTCTCTCAAGCATCGTATGTTTGGCACACGACACATTGTTGGTAATCGGTATGTACTCATTCTTCAACAACATCTTACCATTCACAATGGAAGTCAACCAATCATTCATCGCAGCTATCTTGACCATCATCGGTTACTCAATCAACAACACAGTGGTTATCTTCGACCGTGTACGTGAAAACGTAGCATTATATCCTAAGAAAGGTTGGGGCGAACGTTTCAACAGCGCAAACAACAGCACATTGCTCCGTACAATCAACACATCAGGAACAACAATCGTCGTATTGTTAGCAATCTTCATCTTCGGTGGTGAGACAATCCGCGGTTTCGTCTTCGCATTGTTGGTCGGTATGTTAGCAGGTACATTCTCATCATTATTCATCGCATCACCTTTGGCATACGCTTTATTCAAAGGCAAGAAATATGATGCAGAATTAGAACAAGTAGCTGATAAGAAAAGAAAATAATAAAGGGCTAAAGTCGAAAGACTAAAGGCTAAAGTTAAAAGGAGCTTCTGAGATTTCAGGAGCTCTTTTTTTATAATGAAGATGTACAATGAAGGATTGTAGAGACGTACCAATTACACCGATGAAAAATAAAAGAGATGTAATTAAAATTGGCCATGAGCTATGGGCAACGATACTCACTGCTCGAAGCGTCTTTTTAATATGTTATTCATTTCTATCATTAAAAAAATCTTTTATCTTTTGACTTTCGTCTTTTGACAATTAGGATTTTTTTTATACTTTTGTAAAGATAATTACGTTATCTTTTACAAAAAGGATATTATATGTTAAAGAAGATATTTTTCACATTTATAGTTATAATCTCATTTACGATTCAGCCGGTTGCAGCACAACGAAGAGCTTGTAAATCAGCAGATATTGCTTTTGAACGCAAGCAATATAACACTGCAATTGAAAAATACAAGAAAGCTGCAAAGAAAGCATCTAAGAAATCCAAAAAGAAAAAATTCGAATCCGATCGTGAATATATAACATATCAACTCGCAGAATGTTATAGAATTACAGAAGCAACCAAGTTGGCAGAATCGCACTACAAACGCCTGTTAAAAACCGATTATACAAAAAAGAAACCTATAATCTATTTCTACTATGCCGAAGCTCTGAAAAGAAATGGCAAATATGAAGAAGCAATAGAGAACTACACCATTTACAACGAATTAGTTCCAGATGACACAAGAGGCGTCAAGGCGTTGGAAGACATACAAAACATTCAGACATGGATTGAAACTCCAACGAAATATGAAGTGACTCGCATAAAGAAAGTCAACTCGCGCTCATCGGAATTCGGTGTCGCTTGGACTTCTAACAACTACAACGAAATTATCTTCTCTTCAACGAGAGAAGACGGAGTTTCAAAAGAAATAGACGCTATCACAGGACAACACTTCTCTGACTTTTACATCTCACGACAAAACAAACAAGGTGAATGGGAAGAAGTGGTCTTGGCTGACGAAGAAGGCATCAACTCAGAAGGTAGCGAAGGAATGCCATTCATAACCAAATCGTTCTCAACAATGTATTTCACGCGTTGCCCTAACCATAAGAAAAGAGCATCGGGTTGCCAAATCATGAAAGCCACTCGTACCGGTAGTGTATGGAGCGAACCTGAGACAGTGGAAATCATAACGATAGATTCTTTAGACGTAATAGGTCACCCTACCCTATCGAGCGACGAATTGAAACTGTTCTTCGCGACAGAGAGAAAAAACGGCTACGGTGGCAAAGACATCTGGTTCTCTGAAAGAGAAAGTACAAGCGAAAAATTCGGTCGTCCAAGAAACTTAGGCGACTTGATAAATACTCAGGGTGACGAACTTTATCCTTATATGAGAAATGACAGCACTCTCTATTTCGCTTCAAATGGTCACGGCGGAATGGGAGGCTTGGACATCTTCGTGACAACATTAGACTCCTTGGGAGAATGGACAGAACCTGTAAACCTCAGATATCCATTCAATTCAATAGGAAACGACTATGGAATAACATTCCATCCATCAGAAGAAAGAGGTTTCTTCATAAGCAACAGAGACACCAAAAACGGATTAGATGACGACATTTATTATTTCATCGAACCTCCTGTTTTATTTACTTTAAGCGGAACCGTCAAAAACCAAAACAGCTTGCAATTTGTTGAAGGTGCCGACATAAAAATCGCTGGGTCAAACGGCTCTAAATTTTCTACAAAGAGCAGTGAAACAGGAGCTTTTATGTTTACCAACTCGCAAATCAAAGCCAATGAGACATACATCTTGACCATCAGCAAGAAAAATTATTTCAGTTCCACCGACACTATCAGCACGGTAGGTCTCGAAACAAGTCAAGATTTTGTTAAAGAATATCAAATCAGTACTATTCCTGATAATCCTGTCGTCTTGCCTGACATTTTGTACGATTTGGCGAAATGGGAATTACAGCCTCAGTTTGAAGATTCTTTACGAGGACTTATCGAAATGTTGCAGGTAAATCCTAACATTACCATAGAGTTAGGTTCACATACCGACAACAGAGACAGTCATGAAAGCAACGACATATTATCACAAAAACGTGCTCAGTCTGTCTGCGATTATTTGGTAATAAGAGGTATCGACCCTTACAGACTTAGAGCCAAAGGTTATGGAGAAAGAATGCCAAGAACATTGCAGAAAGATTATAAATACAACGGTTTCGTCATAACTTCAGGAACAAAACTCACTGAAGAATATATCAATGGTTTGCCGAAAGAAGTGCAGGAATTTGCGCATCAGCTCAATCGTAGAACCGAATTTAAGGTCATAAGTAAAGATTATGTTCCACGAGAAGACATCAGCGACGATCAGATGGCAAACGTCCAGCTAAGACCTGAAGACAACGTGGTCAGCATTGCCATCGACAAACAAGGATTTATGTCATTTAAAGCCATCGTCAATGCTTATACAGAAAACATAACATACAATCAAAACTTTGAATTTGGCGTGTCACAGAGAAAAGTCATGGAATTGCTGAATGACGGTATCATCACGAAAGACGATTTCATTGGCGACAATATCGACAGAATCATCAAGGTAGGAGCTGTCGCCGACAGAGCACAGTTCGTTATCAGAGAGATGCATATCGCAGATCGTAGCGTACAGAATATAAAAGTAACAGTATATAACAATTTAAAAACAGATTGGCTGATAGGTCAACAAGTTCTCAAACAATTTGGAGATTATGAGTTCGACACTAAAGGCATGAAGTTAATTTTTAATAAGGAAAAGTAATGGCAGTAGAAAAGCGTTATCAACTTCGTGGTGTCTCTGCAGAGAAAGAAGACATTCACAATGCAATAAAGAATTTAGATAAAGGATTGTATCCTAATGCGTTCTGTAAAATCATCCCAGACATCTTGGGTGGTGATGATCAATATTGTAACATCATGCACGCCGATGGCGCAGGTACAAAATCGTCATTAGCTTATCTTTATTGGAAAGAGACAGGCGATTTGTCGGTGTGGGCTGGCATAGCACAAGACGCTATCGTAATGAACACCGATGACTTGTTATGTGTCGGCGCTACTGACAAGATGTTACTTTCCTCGACAATAGGTCGTAACAAGAACCTCATTCCAGGTGAAGTAATCTCAGCCATCATCAACGGCACTGAAGAATTTCTCGCGAAGTTACGCTCGCTCGGTTGTGGCATCTATCTCACTGGTGGCGAGACTGCCGACGTTGGCGACTTAGTAAGAACAGTGATAGTTGACAGCACTGTGACAGCTCGCATGAGAAAAGACGAGGTCATAGAAAATAATATCAAAGCCGGCGATGTCATCGTTGGTTTTGCCTCATCAGGCAAGGCGACTTACGAAGACTGCTATAACGGAGGCATGGGTAGCAACGGTCTCACCTCAGCGCGTCACGACGTCTTAGGTCATTATCTCGCAGAGAAATACGCAGAAAGCTACGACCATTCAATACCAGAAGACTTGATTTATTCTGGTCCTCATACACTCACAGAAGCCACAGAAGTAGAAGGCGTAGACGTAGGAAAACTCATACTCTCCCCTACCCGCACATATCTCCCTATGATGGTTCCTATTTTAAATAACTTCAGAAAACAAATCAACGGCATCATACATTGCAGCGGTGGCGCTCAGACAAAAGTTCTTCACTTCACTAAAGACTTACACATTGTGAAAGACAATATGTTCGCGCTTCCTCCACTCTTCCGCATGATACAAGAATCGTCGGGGACCGACTGGAAAGAAATGTATAAGGTATTTAACATGGGACATCGTCTCGAGATTTACACCAACGAGAAAGCCGCTGAAGAAATGATACAGATAGCTAAAGACTTTAACATCGAGGCTCAGATAGTAGGTCATGTCGAAGCATCTGAAAAGAAACAACTTACGATAAAGAGCGAATTTGGCACCTTTGAATATTAATAAAAATTAACCTACCAAGATGGAAATCATTGATAAGTTAGAAGGTATCAAAACTAAATGGGAAACTCTCGGCGAACAGATCAACGACCCTGAGATCATCGGCGATATGAAACGTTTCGTCAAGGTCAACAAGGATTATAAAGACTTGGAGCCTATCGTCATTGCTTTCAAAGAATATAAGAATCTTTTATCAAATATAGAAGAGGCTCGCGAGATCCTGAGAAACGAGAAAGACGAGGATATGCGCGAGATGGCACTGGAAGAACTCGAAGCATCAGAACAGAGACTCGTCACCGTTGAAGAAGACATCCGCTTGATGCTCATTCCAAAAGACCCGACCGACGACAAAAACGCCGTGATGGAGATTCGTGCAGGTAGTGGTGGCGATGAAGCATCTATCTTTGCCGGAGACCTCTATCGCATGTACATAAGATATTGCGAGACAAAAGGCTGGAAGATTGAGATAGTAGAGATGAATGAAGGCACAGCCGGAGGCTTCAAGGAGATAGTATTCAACGTGATAGGCGACGGAGCCTACGGATTACTCAAATTCGAGTCGGGTGTACATCGCGTGCAACGCGTGCCGAAGACTGAGACTCAAGGCAGAATTCATACTTCAGCTGCTTCTGTCGTAGTACTTCCAGAAGCAGAAGAGTTCGACGTGGAACTCAATGAGAAAGACATCCGTAAAGAGACATTCTGCGCCTCAGGTCCAGGAGGACAATCGGTAAATACCACATATTCCGCAGTGCGTCTGACACACATCCCAAGTGGCATAGTGGTGTCTTGTCAGGACGAGAAATCGCAGATAAAAAACCTCGCTACAGCGATGAAAGTCCTCAGGACCCGTCTCTATGAAAGAGAATATAACAAATACTTGGAAAGCATCGCCTCTCAGAGAAAGACTATGGTATCTACTGGCGACCGCTCAGCTAAGATTAGAACATATAACTATCCGCAAGGACGCGTCACCGACCATCGCATCAACTTGACAATTTACAACTTACAATCAATAATTGACGGCGACATCAACGAGATTATAGAGAAACTGCAGATGGCAGAAAACGCAGAACGACTCAAAGAGAATTAACAATTAACAATTAACAATTGACAATTAACAATTAACAATTAATAATTAATAATGAATAATAACTCGTTGACTTGTTGACTCGTTGACTTGTTGACTTAAAAATAACATCATGAACAAAAAACAATTAGTAGAACAAATCTTTGCAAAGAAATCATTTCTTTGTGTTGGTTTAGACACCGACATCAACAAGATTCCACAGCATCTTTTAGAATGTGAAGATCCTGTTTTTGAATTTAACAAAAGCATCATCGACGCAACAGCACAATACACAATAGCATACAAGCCTAACACCGCTTTCTATGAAGTCTATGGAGCAAAAGGCTGGGAAAGCTTAGACAAGACGATAAAATATATCAAGGCTAATTATCCTGAAATTTTCGTCATCGCTGACGCTAAGAGAGGCGACATTGGCAACACATCAGCCAACTACGCAAGAGCTTTTTTCGAGACAATGAGCAGCGATGCTATAACAGTAGCTCCTTATATGGGATTAGATTCAGTAGAACCTTTCTTAGGCTTTGAAGACAAATGGGTTATATTATTAGCTCTCACTTCTAACAAAGGTTCTAAAGACTTCCAATATCTCAATGTTAATGACCATGAGCTTTATAAAGAAGTCCTCGCCAAATCAAGTACTTGGGCTGACGACAATAAGATGATGTATGTTGTTGGTGCTACACATCCTGAAGAATTAGGAGAGATTAGAAAGATGTTACCAAATCACTTTTTGTTAGTTCCAGGCGTTGGAGCTCAGGGAGGCGACTTGGCAGCAGTAGCAAAATACGGATTAAATAAAGAATGTGGTTTGATTGTCAACTCTTCAAGAGGTATCATCTACGCTTCTAAAGAAAAAGACTTCGCAGAAAAAGCAGCCGAAGAAGCAAGAAAACTTCAAGAACAAATGGCGGAACAGTTGACAATGTACAATGAACAATGAACAATTGATAATGTTTGTTGTCTTAATAAAAAACGCCTCGCTGAGTTCAACGAGGCGTTTTTCATTTCTATGTGAAATTCGTCATCTCATCACCGAGACCTTAGATGTTCTGACATCACCATTGCCATCAATGATATTAACGAAATACATTCCGTTCTGTAATGACTCAACATTGACTTTAACGGTATTATCGTTACAATCCATTTTTCTGACAATCTGACCTAAAGAATTAAAGATCATAATTTGTTTTATATTCTCACCTTTAATTGTCAGGATGTCGTTAACAGGATTTGGATAAACGTTATATAATGAGATAGGCATTTCACCTACAGAACCTTCTACGACAACAGAAATTAAGCTATGAGCTTCGCTTTCAAAGTCTCCGCTACCTTCAACCAAAACATTGCCATTAACAAGTATTCTGTAATAGCCATCGCCGTCATCACAACAGATGCCATTTCCATACGAATCGTAAATCACAAATTTATAACAATCCGGCTCAACTTCTACATTCACACTGTGCATCATTGTGTCGGCATCTGGCAAATATTTATAAGGTCCGCCTGATGTCACAACTGTGTTGTCTGATGCCAAGAGCTCCCATGTCGTATGATTGCCATATTTATCTTGAAGGATTTCTATAGTAAGAGGCACAGTCTCTGCACAATCTGTACCGATAGTAGCCCATTCATCGCAGACTGCTTCAACTATTCTTTCGTATGTAAACTTAGTATCATTAGCTTCTACAATTTTAATCTCGACCTCATTATCACCGAAAGGAAGTTCCAATTCTATATCAAAACGTGTTTCTTCATTAGGTTTCAAGTTGCCTGTCCAAGTGTGTTCTTTCTTAGAACCATCATTGACTAATGTATTGAATTTAATAGAAGTCAATTCTTTAGTTCCGACATTTTTGATATAAGTCCTGAATGTCCTTTCGTTAGAACAGAAGATACCTGTCTCTTCTATAACCTCTACGATATAAGGAGACACAGCCTCGTTTGTATTCTGCTCGACCGTCAATTTATTGGCATTGAGAATCGGACGTGTCGGTGTTCCTTGATACTTCTCTGTCACGAAAGCGAGGAAAGAAATATTGTCAATATCAACTACAACGCCGTTAGTATCACCTATGATTTCCGGAATCTTATATTCGTAAGTCTTCTTGACCAACGAGCCTTGTGTTGTCGGAGTTAGTTCATCACCCCAGTCGGATGTAACAACATCGCGTAGTACATGCATGTGGCAATATAAGTCATTACCCATATCTTGTTCCGGATTGGTATTTCCGTAAGCCTGCTGACCGACGATGCTGTCTTGCAACATCACTATTGTCAGATAATTAGCAGTTTCTGCACTATTAGCTGTATAATAAACTTCTGCTGTTATAGAAGCTGTACGAGTGAGAGGGTTTATCGTGACATGACCTGCGACATTACATTCTGCCACCTGAGCCAAGACTTCATTTGCCACGTTTTCCCATTGGCTGCGACCCAAAGTCTCTTCCGTAGAACGATTGATAAGACCTGCCGGCAGTCCGAGACCGCCTTCAACATCATCGTAAGGATCCATGAATGTCGCACTGATGTCTGTCTGGAAATTAGGATAAGTATTTGGCGTGAAATAACCAGAATGAATTCCCATGCTCCACACTCTACCAGGATTAGCTTTCGCGATACTACTTGAAATACGATGACCGTCAGGGCAGTTAGGACAGTTTCTTCCTGTGAACTCTTCAATGATAACATTTCTGTTGCTTACTTCAGTAGAAACAAAATCTGGTTCTATAACGACATCACCATCGTTCATGACAGAGAACTGATGTGTAGCTTGACTGCCGAATGCGCCGTCGCCATCGACTACGACATTACCTTTGCTGTCGGTGATTTTGTAATAACCTTCGCCGTAAGTACAGCAGATACCGTCACCAATCTGGTCGTTAATAGTAAACTTCACGCAATCGCCCGATGATAAAGTTATTTTTTCTTTATGAGATTTTGTACCATTTCCGCTGAGCAATGTGTTATAAGGACCGCCGGAAGCAAGAATCGTATAATCAGAAGCAATAAGTTCCCAAGTAGTTTGATTTCCATATCTATCTTGCACCACTTCAATGGTAAATTCTTCTTGTTCGCTTTCTATTATAACATCAGACCATTCTTCATTCAGTATCAAGACAGTTTTTTCAACATTGAATTTTACGCCGTTAGCTTCTAAAATCTTAACGGTAACAGCATGTTCTCCAAAAGGTATTCTTAAGTCTTTATCAATAATTTGTGTTTGATTTGAAGGGATATTACCTTCCCATACATATTCTATAGGATTTCTGTTATCGACTGATAATTCAAATTTTATTGAAGTAATATCTTCCTTACCTGTATTCTGCACGATCATTTCAAAAGTCTTGTTGTTTGAACATTCTACTGCATATTTAGGTTTCACTTCAGTGAGATAAGGAAGCACGCTTTCGTCGGTAGCGATATGTGTATATAATTTATTGACATTTAAAATAGGACGTGTTCCTACGCCTTGATATTTTTCTGTAACGAAAGCTATGAAGTTGAGATTCTCCAATATCACTTCAGCTCCTTCAGGATTTCCAATCACTTCCGGAATCTCATATTGGTAAGTCTTTGTCACCAAAGTGCCTGCTGTTGTTGTGTTTATCTCATCGCCCCAGATAGGAGTCACGTTAGAACGCAATACATGCATGTGAAGATAATCATCACCAACGACTTGGTCTGGATTAGCTCCAGCACCAGACTGAGAGCCTACGATACTGTCTTGCAACATGAAAACGTTGAGATAATTTACGTTAGAAGGACTGTTTGATGTGTAATAAAGCTCCACTGTGACAGTAGCCACACGAGTTAGAGGATTTATCGCGACCTGACCTGCGACATTCACTTCCGCTGTCTGTTGTGTCTGCTCATCAACAGCAGGACGCCACTGCGTGTTATAATTCACGAGAGGCGATGACGTCTGACGATTCACCACTGCTGACGGAAATGACACTGGATTGAAATACACTCCGATGGAATCGCAGATAGCTGTGTTTAAGTTAGGATAATCGAGTGATGAATAATATCCACCATGGAGGTTGATAGCCCAAACCCTTCCTGGATAGGCTTCTTCTATGGTTTTTGCCTGAATATGTCCAAGCGGACAGTTGATACAGTTTCTCCCCGTAAACTCTTCAATAAGAACATTTCTATTCTGCTGTTCCTTTGAAACATACTGAGGCTCCTGCGCATTAGCTTTCAATAAGCCAATAATCATCATGCAAATTAGAAAGGTAAACTTTTTCATAATTGCCATTTTATTTGTTTTAAAATCACGTTATTTATTGCTTTGTTAATAACCTACAAATATACGATTATTTCCATATTTCATTTATTTTTTTCAGAAAATAAAACACATATTCATAATTCTACATGTACATTAAGAAGTATCAATTACATCTTTTTCATTTTCATTGGTGTAATTGGAACGTCTCTACATTGTTCTTTGTACAAAAAAAAGACGCCGCCATAATAATAGCAGCGTCTTCCATTTGTGGACGCATTCAATGCGTCTCTACATTTATTTGTACGGAACATCGAATGTGTCCATAATTTCAATATTTTATTTCAAAACTGAAACTTTACTTGACGAAACTTCGCCATTTTTGTCGATGACATTGACGATATACATTCCGCTTTGTAAATCTTCAACGCCGACATTTACCATGCTGTTTTCGCAGGAAACAGATTTAACCAATTGACCCATTGTGTTATAGACATTTACGTGTTTGATATTGTTACCAACGATTGTAAGAACATCTCTAACAGGATTTGGGTAAATGTTATAAGAATCGTTTGTCATCTCATCAACAGCTGCATAACCTTTATGTGTCAAGATATTGTGATATTCTTGGCTTGCGAACTTACCATCACTTTCAATCACAACATTGTTTTGGCTATCGGTAATTTTGTAAAAACCTTCGCCAAATCCGCAGTTGAGACCGTTTCCGCCTTCGTCATAAATGACGAATCTGTAGCATGAGTTGTTTTGGACTTTCACTTTTGTTCTGTGCATTTTGACACCGTTTGTTGCAAGAGCTGAATAAGGACCGCCTGATACCAACACTTTATTGTCTGTATCAATCAATTCCCATGTGATTTGGTTACCGTATTTATCTTGGTAGATGTCGATTCTGAATTCATCTTCATCGCCTTGGAAATAAACATCGGTCCAGCCATCGCTGCTCAATGTCATCTTCTGTGTATATTCATAAGCTTTTCCATTGACTTCAACAATACTGAATATAACTTCTTGTTTTCCAAAAGGAACATCTAATTCTTCATTGAATGAAATTTCTGAATACGATGCAAGATTTCCTTCCCATGAATATTTATTTGTAACGCCATTAACCGTAGCTTCATATTTCAATGATGTAATATCTTGTGTGCCGCCATTGACGAGTTTTAAAGTAACAGGTTTTATTGTTGAACATGAGACTGTATTTTTAACATCAATACCTTTAAAATATGCGTGGATTGGTTCGTCAGTTCCTTGAATAACACTCAATTGAGCGACATTCAAGATAGGACTTGTTTTAGTGCCTTGTTTTTTCTCTGACACAAAAGCAATGAAATGAAGATTATCCAAAACGGCTTCCGGACCATTAGGTGCGCCTATTGTTTCAGAAATTGTATATTCGTAAGTCTTTGTTATCAAAGAACCTGATGTTGTCGGAGCAATCTCATCTCCCCATGTGTCTGTAATAATATCGCGAAGAGTGTGCATATGAACATATTGGCCTCCTATCATCTGACCAGGATTGAATTGTTCTGCACCTTGCTGTGAACCCAAAATGCTGTCTTGAACCATCAATATTGTGAGATAATTCTTGTCTGATGCGCTGTTTTGTGTGTAATATGCTTCAACTGTTATCGTTGCGACGCGTGTGTTTTTATTTATTACAACTTTTCCTCCGATATTGACTTCTGCAGCTTGCGACAATTGTTTTTCGACCTCTGTTTTCAACACTGCCGAACCAGGATGGAAAGTATCGTTTTGTGCACGGTTAGCCAAAGCCGCAGGAAGACCTGAGTTATAAGCTAATGCCATAGTAAGTTCTGCGCCTTTTGCTGTGTTAAGATTTGGATAACTGTTTGGCGACAAACCACCTTGAGCATGTATGTTTGCGGAAAAAACTCTTCCAGGATATTGAGCTGTCACTTCATTGACACCAACCTGACCAAGAGGACAATACGGACAATTTCTTCCGGTAAACTCTTCAACAAACACATTTCTGTTTTGTTGTTCTTTCGAAACAAACTGAGGCTCTTGTGCATTGACTTTAAACATAAATGACAAGGCACACATTAAAAAAGTAATTTTCTTCATTTTTTCAAATTTACGTTATAAATAATGTTGTTTACTTGCTTTGATAACAGTTTACAAATATACGATTATTTATGATAGTTTATTTATATTTTTTTTGTAAAAATGAATATTGAACTTAGAACATTGGATAGTTACCTTTAGTCTTTACACAAAAAAACACGCCACTATCAAAATCGCGGCGTCTTTTACTTATAGTCTTTTCTTTCTTATTTCAAAACTGAAACCTTGCTTGTTGTCATTTCGCCATTGTTATC
>JAZOCI010000053.1:0-26685 GCA_045596465.1 Bacteroidales bacterium
GTTAAGTTTATGAACCTCTTCTTGAAAGAAGGCGATAAGATTAACCCGCTTATCGGTAATGCCGGCGTCTCTGCTGTGCCAGATAGCGCTCGCGTCTCTCAGGTGGAAGGTCAGAAATATGATCCGTCAAATCACCTCCTCATGCACGCTATGGCTCCTAATGTTGCAGGCGTCATCGGCTCGGCAGTGGCAGCAGGTGTTTTGATGAGCTTCTTTATGTTATAATGACTAAAGACAAAAGTCTAAAGATGTTGGACGTTGAATCTAATTTTAGGTTCAACGTTCTTCGTTCTAAGTTTAAAGTTCAACGTTCAAAGTTCAAAGTCCATAATGAAACAGCCTAAAGTCCCTCATACATTCGTAATAGTATTTTTTATCATTGTCGTCGCCGCGATGATGACATGGTTTGTGAAACCTGGTTTTTATATTGAAGAGACTGTCGTAGAAAACGGAGCGGAGAAGACAGAACTGAAGTTCTATTACCAAGATCAGCTTCCGCAACAATATCAAGACGACTATCATTCAGAGCCGCAGACCTGGCAGATCTTCTCGGCTTTATTCAAAGGTTTTGAAAAACAAAGCTCGATAATCGTCTTCATATTGATAATAGGTGGAGCCTTCTGGATTATGAATAAGAGCCATGCCATCGATATGGGTATCTTCTCCTTTCTGAGGTTTACGAGGCGACTTGAAAATTATAAGTTCATAAAATATCTCGGTGTAGATAATATCATCATCGTTCTGATAATGCTGATGTTTAGTTTGTTTGGAGCTGTTTTCGGCATGAGTGAGGAATGTATAGCTTTCATCATTATCATCATTCCGTTGGCTATATCAATGGGTTACGACTCTATCGTCGGCGTATGTATGGTTTATGTGGCGGCACATGTCGGATTCGCCGGAGCTATCTTGAATCCGTTTACTATCGGCATCGCGCAGGGAATAGCGGAAGTGCCTCTTTTCTCAGGTATTGGCTACAGAGTGTTCTGCTGGGTGGTGATAAATATTGTCACTATAACATTCGTCTTGCTATATGCAAGGAAGGTAAAGAAAAATCCAAAGATGTCGGTGATGTATGAAGAAGACGCTTATTGGCGTACGCATGTCGTTGAAGGACAACAAGAATATGAAGCCATAAAATGTAAGCAGGCATGGTATGTATACGCGGCGCTTTTCATCGCGATGACGATATTCTCCTTCTATTATCCAACGACGACATTGACAGTGGGCAACGCTTCTATGACAGCGCCTTTCGTTCCGATATTGACAGCGATATTCGCTATAGTAGGACCTCTGTCATTAAGAAAAACAGTTCATAACTTCATACTTTTAATCTTACTTTATACGATAATATATCTTATCGTTGGAGTGATGGGCTATGGCTGGTATGTGATGGAAATTGCTACTTTATTCTTAGTGATGGGAATAGCGAGCGGACTCGCGATAGGTAAGACCGCCAATGAGATAGCGAAGCTTTTTATTGAAGGAATGAGCGATATATTGTCGGCTGCTGTAGTTGTAGGTCTCGCCGGAGGCATAGTGATAATATTGCAAGAAGGCGGTATCATCGACACTATTTTATACGGATTATCCAAGTCGATGACTGATTTAGGCAAGATAGCATCGGTGGAAATTATGTACGCGATACAGACTATCGTCAATGTTGTAATACCATCGGGTTCGGCAAATGCAGCGATAACGATGCCTATCATGGCTCCGTTCAGCGATTTGATAGGAGTCTGCCGTCAGGCTACGGTGATGGCGTTCCAGTTCGGCGACGGCTTTACTAATATGATAACACCGACATCAGGAGTTCTCATCGCAGCTCTCGGAGTGGCAAGAATACCATATCAGAAATGGTTTAAATGGGTTTGGAAGTTTATCCTATTGCTAATCATAATAGGAGGAATATTGTTGATACCAACAGTGACAATGAACCTTGAAGGGTTTTAAGAATTAAGAATTAACAATTAACAATTAACAATTAACAATTAACAATTAACAATTAACAATTGACTTATATACTTGGTGACTCGGCGACTTGGGGACTTGGCGACTTAAAAAAATCTGTAGACTGTAGACCGTAGACCGTAGACTTTTTTCTTATCTTTGCAAATCGAAAAAAAGAAATCAAAAAAATATTATATTATGAACGAAAAATTAAGACAAAATGATCTTCCTTATTTGGTGGCAGATATGACACTTGCCGATTGGGGAAGAAAAGAAATCGAAGTATCGGAACACGAAATGCCAGGTTTGATGGCGCTTCGTAAGAAATATGGCGAGGAGAAACCTCTCGCTGGCGCTCGTATCAGCGGCTCTTTGCACATGACAATACAAACAGCCATCTTAATTGAAACCTTAGTAGCTCTCGGAGCAGAAGTGCGTTGGGCAAGTTGTAACATCTTCTCTACTCAAGACCATGCAGCAGCAGCTATCGCAGCAACAGGAACAGCAGTGTTTGCATGGAAAGGCGAAACCTTAGAAGATTATTGGTGGTGTACAAAAAGAGCCTTGACATTTGAAGATGGCAAAGGTCCAGATCTCATCGTTGATGATGGTGGCGACGCTACCTTATTAATTCATAAAGGCTATGACTGCGAAAACGACCCAAGCCTCTTGAATGTGACACCAAGCAATGCTGAAGAAGAAGCTCTTATGTCGGTCATCAAAGCTATATACGAAGAAAATCCTAACTTCTGGCATGAGGTGGTCGCTAACTGGAAAGGTGTTTCCGAAGAGACAACAACAGGTGTTCACCGTCTCTATCAGATGAAAGAACAAGGCAAGCTCTTGGTTCCGGCTATCAATGTGAACGATAGCGTCACAAAATCTAAATTCGACAACTTATACGGTTGCCGTGAGTCGTTAGCTGACGGTATCAAACGCGCTACAGACGTCATGCTTGCAGGTAAAGTTGTCGTCGTTCTCGGATATGGCGATGTAGGTAAAGGATGCGCTCATTCAATGCGTTCTTATGGCGCGAGAGTCATCGTGACAGAAATTGACCCAATCTGCGCATTGCAAGCCGCAATGGAAGGCTTCGAAGTGACAACAGTGGAAGAAGCTGTTAAAGAAGGTAATGTCTATGTCACTTGTACAGGTAACCGCGACGTCATCACTCTCGAAACAATGCTTCAGATGAAAGACCAAGCTATCGTATGTAACATCGGTCACTTCGACAATGAGATACAAGTCGCTGCTTTGGAAAAATTGGAAGGCGTCAAGAAAGTCAACATCAAACCTCAAGTAGACAAATATATCTTGCCTAACGGAAACGCGATATTTATCTTGGCAGAAGGCCGTCTCGTAAATCTTGGCTGCGCAACAGGTCACGCCAGTTTCGTGATGAGTAACTCATTCACTAACCAGACTTTGGCTCAGTTGGATTTATGGAAAAACAGAGATAACTATCCAGTCGATGTCTATTGTTTGCCAAAATATTTAGATGAAGAAGTGGCAAGATTGCATCTTGAAAAAATCGGTGTCAAGTTGACAAGACTTACACAGGAACAAGCCGATTATATCGGAGTATCTGTCGATGGACCTTACAAATCAGATATTTATAGATATTGATAAGATGTAAATTGAAAGTTGAATTTTTTTTTCAACTTTCAATTTTTAATTATACACTCTCAGAGTGTGACCGTCATATTGAGTGTGATATTGTATCAAAGGATAACCTTGATAGCCTTGTGTGAAGATGCTTCCGTCTAAGATGCTGTATTTCACGTCTAAGCAAGTGTCAACGACGAAAGGAAATTCGACTATCATTCTGGAATTCTCCCCGCATGCGTCAGGCTCATTCGGCGATTGTCGCTCGTAAGCCCTGAACTCGTCTAACGAATATCTGTAGATTATGATGCCTCTGCTGGGCCAAGGAGCCGTCACTTCAAGATAACCGCTTACGGCGTTAAGTTCATAGTTCAGCGTAGAATTCGGCTCGATGCTGAAATTGATATAAACGTTCGGAACGTTCGGATTATGAGGAGTGTCGTCGCACGACATCATGCTCAATAAGATTAATGATATGGCAAAAAATATTTTCATAATTCGAAAACAAAAATACAATATATTTGTTTAGTTTTTAGAAAAAAGAAAAAGTATAACTGAATTATAACTTTTTATTATGAATAAACGTATCTCCATACTCGTTTTATTGTTGATGAGCTTATTTTTTTGTTCTTGTTCATCAAAGAAAAATGCAACTGTGATAAACAGTAAGGATATTGTAATCCCAACGCATTCTAATCACATGAATGAAGATTTTAAAAACGACAAGGAAAAAGAAGAAAAATATGAGAGCTTAAAAAGGAAACATTTTCATAATCAGTCGCGATCTACGCAAATCGCAATGAAGGAAAATGAAAAAATGAGCAAAAAAAATACTCCTATCCGAAAAAGAAAATCTTCATTTTTCTGTAGAAAAAAAGAATGTGTCAACAAAGTTGATAATAATATGATTATGGATGGCGTCAGTGATACAAGACAATGATTGACAATGTGAAACATATTATCTTGATTTTATTGAACCTGATTTTTGTTAATGAAATGTTGGGTCAAGATAATAGTTTGGCATCTTACATCCTCAATAAAGATATTGCAACCAACACATCATCACAGAGTTATCTCAGTTCCAATATCGTAACTTCCATCGAACAAGATAAAAATGGAATGATGTGGTTCGGCACAAAACGCGGATTGAATTCTTACGATAGTTACAACTTCGAAGAATACAATCAGATGGATGGGATTATAAATGCGACGATAACGGACATACGTTCAGTTGGTGATACTCTGTTTGTTGGAACAGAAAAAGGTCTCACGATTTATGATGTGAAACACAAAAAAGCGACCAATTACTTCTCGGATATAGACTCCTTGATAATTCCCGACAATCATATTTTCTATATCAGCCCACCGATAGATAACAAATTGGTGATCTGTACTAAAGACGGGACATCGGTGTATAATCTTAAAACAAAAAAGTTTTATATTCCCAAGATCAATAATTATTTGCCGGAATATGAAGTCCACTTCATTGAATATGTCGCAGGCAATAAATCATGGGTTGTGGCGACCTCAAAAGGTTTGGTGATTTACAAAGATGATAATCAAGCGTTAAGACATTTCTATTCTATTAAAGATGTCGAGAACTCATTGCCAGATAACAATTTGCGTTGTATGCACAGAATCAATGACGAAAGGATTTTTATCGGTACGGCAGACGGACTCTGTGAATATAACGCTTTAAATAATAATATTAAAAGAATAAATCTTAACTTATTGACAACCAATCAGTCGCCGAGATTGGATATTTCAAATATAATGTCCTTTTCAGAGAATGAAATAATGATAAGTACTTATACTAATGGATTGTATTTGTATAATTATCAAGAAAATACGGCGACGCATATCTCTAAATTCGATACGCGTAACGCCATATCGGAAAATTATATCTTCGACATTTATAAAGATAACCTGAACTCGATTTGGGTGGCGACTTTCACCGGATTGAACCGCTTTGAAAATAACCTCGCAAAGTTCTCTACAGTGAATATTTTTGAAAACGGCTCCTTGCTTTCAATAAACTATTTTCTTGATTTACAATATGATGATAATATTCTGATTGGAACTGAGTCGGGAATTAAGGTCTTTAATACAAAAGACGAGTCTATTGTCGATTTCAAAACGTTCTTCAACTCTAAGGAAAATTATTTCGAGTCGTTGTATGTCTACAGCTTTTATTTGGATAATGACGGACGTATCTGGGTTGGAACTCGTAATTCTGGTTTGTATATATATGATATTGAAGAAGATAAAGTTTTAGATGTTGCGGTAGAATATAATATTCCGAAGCTGAAACATGCTGTTGTGAGGGAGATGGTTTTAGATGAATACGACAATATGTGGATAGCGACGAATATGGGATTGTGTCGCCTCAACTTGCAGGAAAAGACGTATTTGTTCTACAATTCTGACAAGAAAAATCCTCACGTGATACCAAATGACGACATCTTCGATTTGATGTTGGCAGACAGCTTAGTATATATCACGACAGGCGACGGTTTGTCAACCTATCATTATGATACAGATGACTTTACGACATATCATCTGTCAGATTCCCTGACGAAAGACGATGTTGTGAAAAATTACGGTTTCTTTGATATTGTTGAAGGCGAAGACGGACGCTATTACATAGGCTCGTATTCGAATGGAATGTTAGCATTTTCTCCTGAGACAAAGCAATTTAAGACATCTAAGAGAGCTGATAATATAGGAAGGATGGTTTACGCTATAATTCCAGATAACAATGGTTTTCTTTGGGCAAGTACAAGCAAGGGTATTATGAAATACAGCTTGGAAACCAAGGAGATAACGAATTATGATGTCAGCGACGGCTTGCAAGGAAGTGAGTTCACGCCTAACGCTTTCCTGAGAAGTAAGGACGGAATAATATTCTTTGGCGGTTTCAATGGCTTTAATTATTTTAAACCTGCTGAAATTCAATTGGAAACGAGAATACCAAAAGTCGTTGTCACTAAAATGATTACCAATACAGGTAAAAAATATCGTTATTTGAAAGATGGAGATACGGTGGAGTTGTCGCACAAAAATCATTCTTTTGAGATAGAATTCGCGACATTGAACCTGTTTAGAAAAAATCAGGTTATGTTTTCGTATATCCTTGATAATTATGACAAAGAATGGTCGAGTCATACTTCGAGCCACAGATATATAGACTACGGGAAAATTCGTCCGGGCACTTATGTCTTCAAGCTGAAAGCCGCCAACGAAGTCGGAATCTGGAATGAAGACCCTCTTGAATTGACAATCATAATACATCCGGCTTGGTATCAAAGGCTGATATTCAAGATATTCGTCCTGTTGATAATCTTGGTTTCTATAGTGATTATCATAAGACAAAGAGCGAGGATAATTTATCAGAAGAGAGAACAGAAACGATTGATTACGGAACTTGAGACGCAGATGTTACAGTTGAAACAGAAGACGCTTCAGTTGCAAATGAATCCGCATGTCATCTTTAACACGTTGAATAGCATACAACAATATATTCTCAACAACGATGTTGACAACGCAGTCAGTTATTTGTCGAGTTTCTCGAAATTGATGCGGCGGATTTTGAATAATTCCAACGAGCGTTACATATTGTTATCCGATGAGATAGAAGCAGTTGACCTTTATCTGCAGTTGGAGTCGATGCGATTGGGAAACCGTTTCAGATATGAAATAGATGTTGACGAGAGAATCGATACTAAAAATACAGAGATAGCGCCTCTGATTATTCAGCCTTTTGTGGAAAATTCTATCATTCACGGACTTATTCCAAAAAAAGAAAATTGTTTCTTAAGTATCAGATTTACAAAGGTTTCAGAAGATAAATTGTTGTGTGTGGTCGAAGATAATGGAGTGGGTCGTAAGTATTCTGAGATGATGAAACGAGAGAAAGGTACTTCGCATAAATCCTATGGAATGAGTGTCACGAGAAGAAGATTAGAGACGTTGACAAAAATATCTAATGACGATTTTAGCGTTGAAATCGTTGATTTATATGATGACAATGGAAATGCTACGGGAACGAGAGTTAATATTGTCATCAGTTTTCAAGATTAAAAAGAAAGGAATAAATATGATAAGATGCGTTATTGTTGAAGATGAGGAGATTGCACGTAAGGTGCTGAAGTCGTTGCTCGCCCAATATTGTCAAGACGTGATGGTTTGTGCGGAAGCCGACGATGTGGCTTCGGGAAAGACTATGATAGAGACGTTCCGTCCTGACCTTGTTTTCCTTGATATTGAGATGCCCGGAGGTAGTGGCTTTAAACTGTTGAGCTCGATGGAAAACATTGATTTTGAAGTCGTTTTTATAACGGCTTATGAGCAGTTTGCTATCAAGGCGATACGTCACGACGCCTTGGATTATATCTTGAAACCGATAGATCCAAAGGAACTTGTCGCTGCTGTGGAAAAAGTCAAGGAGGCGAAATATAAGAAAACGCTTAAGAAACAATACGATAACTTGTTGAAAAACCTCGATCCGGAACAGTTGGTCGTCAGAAAAATAAGCATCTCGACGACAGATAAGATACATCTCATCGACGTCGACGATATAATAAGGTGTGAATCGGATAATTATTATACCAAGATATTTTTCAAAGATGGCAATAATCTTTTGGTGAGCAAGACATTAAAGGAGATGGATCAGAAATTGACGGAATACGATTTTGTGAGGACGCACAAGTCGCATCTTGTGAATATGAGATGTATCAGAAATTTCATAAAAGACGAAATGATGGTTGTGATGACCGACGGTACTAAGGTGCCGGTTTCCAAACGTAAAAAAGAAATGATTTTAGAAGTTATAAACAATCTCTAAAACCTTATATATACTGCTAATTACAAAGAGACTCTTTTATTCGCGATGATTGCTTTCTGCTGCGAATAGAAGAGTTTTTCATTGTATGATTCGATATATTTTTATCTTTTAAATAACTATAATACAATATGTTATTTGAAGAGCATTTGGCAATGTTGAAAAATATTTTTTTTAAATTAAAAAATTATTCAATTTGTTCAAATTTTTGTCGTATCTTTGAACTCCTTTTAACGAACAATTGAGTAGTATAACATAAAATTACAAGGTATGTTAAGAAAATTACTATTTACCCTTTGTATAGTGCTGACATCGTGGTCGTTAGCACTTGCGCAAGTCGGACGACTTCAAGGTACGGTTGTCGATAAAGACACAGGAGAGCCTATTCCATTTGCTAATATCGTTTTGGAAAACGGTGGTACGCAGGTGGGTGGCGCCAGTTCTGACTTTGACGGCAACTATGACATCAACCCTATTCCTCCGGGAACCTACGACTTGAAAGCGACTTTCGTTGGTTATAACACATTCATCATGAGAGGTGTTGTTATTCCTGCTAACAAGATCACTTTCCAAGACGTGTCTATGAGCATGCAATCAGAAGTGTTGGATGCTGTTGAAATTGTAGACTACAAGGTGCCTTTGATTTCAAAGGATAACACATCAGGTGGTGCTACTATTACTGCGGAAGAAATTGCAAAGATGCCTCAACGATCAGCTTCGGCTGTCGCTGCCAGTGTCGGTGGCGTTTTCTCGAGCGACGGTGAAGCCGGCAACATGCGTGGTGCCCGTGACGGTGCTACCTACTATGTTGACGGTGTTCGTGTTATCGGTTCTGCATCAGTTCCTCAGTCGGCTATCGACCAAGTCGAAGTTCTTCTCTCAGGTCTTCCTGCTATGTATGGTGATGCTACTGGCGGTATCATCAACATGACAACAAAAGGTCCTTCGAGAACATTCGGCGCAGGTATCGAAATGGAGACTTCGGAATTGTTGGACGGCTACGGACATAGCAGAGCAGGTCTTAACTTGCAAGGTCCTTTGATCAAAGGTAAAAACAGCGAAACAGCTTTGCTCGGTTTCTTCTTGTCAGGTGAGGTCAACTATAACCGCGACGGCGCTTTGTCAGCTGTAGGTCACTACAAGGCAACAGACGAATGGTTGGAATACATCAAAGAAAATCCTATCCGCGTGTCAGGTTCAGGTTCAGGTACTTACCTCAATGCTGAATATACTAGAATGAGTTCAATGGAATATATGAAGAACTCAAGAAACACATCAGGATGGAGCGCTAACTTCGCAGGTAACATCAACGTCCGTACAACTGAAACAATCAACTTGACTTTCGGTGGTACTTTCAACATGAGTAAATATCGCTCATACAGCTTAGGTCACGCTTATTTCAACTCAGATAAAAATGCTATCAGCAAAGACCAAACATGGCGTGTCTACGGACGTTTCACCCAAAGATTCCCTTCTCCTCAAGAAAGCACTTCTTTGATAAAGAACTTCTACTATAGCTTGCAAGTTGACTATTCACGTTATAACAACGAATATGGCGATCCAGACCATTGGGATAACATCTGGGATTATGGCTACTTAGGTAAATATACCATCCATAAAACACCTTCATACGGTTTCGCAGACTCAACAATCTCGGTTACAGATCCTGCAACAGGTAAAGTGACAAGTTATAATAATGTGTGGGCAACAACATCATGGGATTATGATACATTGGTAGAATTCCAGGCTTCAGACAAGAATCCTTTGCTTTCAAACTACACCTCTTTATATTACGACTTATATACAGACCCATTGGGACATTACCAAAACTTCACAGACATCCAACTCGGTGGTGCTCTTTTGAATGGTGACGGTCCTTCTTCAGCATACGGTATGTATGCAGTTCCTGGTAGCATCCAATCAAACTACGGATATGGCGAGTCTGATAAGTTCAATGTCAACCTCTCAGGTGCTATGACAGTTGGTAATCACGAGCTTAAACTCGGTTTCCAATATGAAGAGCGTAACAGCAGAAGTTATGGTATCAGCGGCTATCGTATGTGGTATCTCATGAGAAACTTGGCTAACTTCCATATCCAACAGTTAGACATCACTAATCCTGAAGTAGTTAGCTACGACGGTTTCGTTGATACAATCCGCTACTACAGAAAATATGACGAGGCTTCACAATATCAATTCGATAAAAACCTCCGTGAAGCTTTAGGCTTAGACGTCAACGGTTTAGATTGGATTAACATCGACTCATACGACTTTAACGATAATACAATCCAATATTATGACAAGAATGGTGTTATGCATACTGCAACATTATCAGAAGGTTTTGATATTAGCATGTTTACACCAGATGAGTTGACACAAGACGGTAACTCATACGTTTCATACTACGGATATGATTATAAAGGTAATAAGATTAAAGGTCAACCAACATTTGAAGATTTTTTCACAGAAGTTGATGAAAACGGTAACTATACACGTCCTGTAGGTTCATTCAAACCTATCTACATGGCAGGTTATATCCAAGATAAATTCGCTTTCAAAGACCTCATCTTCAACGTTGGTGTTCGTGTCGACCGCTTCGACGCTAACCAAAAAGTCATCAAGGATCCTTACATCCTTTACGATTATCAAACAGTGGGTGACTTGGCAAAGAATGGTCAGATCACACTCCAAAACGGTAATGTTGTTGATATTCCAGATAATATCGGTGATGATTTCGCACTTTATGTCAATAAGATTGATGATATTACAGAAATCGTAGGTTACCGTAACGGTAATGTATGGTATGACGCTTTAGGTCAAGAAATCAGCGACCCTACAACATTGGATAAAGGTAGCGGTATTTCTCCATGGCTCACAGATCCATCACAACGTAGAGTTAACACAACATCTTTCAAAGATTATGATCCACAATGGAGTGTAATGCCTCGTATTTCATTCTCATTCCCAATCTCTGACGAAGCATTGTTCTTCGCACACTATGATGTTTTGACTCAACGTCCAGGTAATAACTTTGCAAATATTTACAGTTATTACTATTTCGATCAACTCAGTGGTGCTATCGCAAATCCATCATTGAAACCATCACAAACAATTGACTATGAATTAGGTTTTACACAAAAGTTGACCAATTCATCATCAATGACAATCACAGGATACTATCGTGAAATCCGTAACATGATCCAGTTGTATCGTTACACGGGTGCATATCCTAAAGATTATACATCATTCAGTAACTTAGACTTCAGTACTGTTAAAGGTCTCACAGCATCATACGACTTACGTAGAACCAAGAACGTTCGTTTGCGTGCGAGTTATACCTTACAGTTCTCGAACGCAACAGGTGCAAGTACCTCAACGATGGCATCATTGATCGCAGCTGGTGTTCCTAACTTACGTTCAACATTCCCAATGCCTTGGGACCGTCGTCACCAATTCAATATAGTTCTCGACTATCGTTTCGGCGAAGGAAAAGACTATAACGGACCTGTCACAAAACGTGAAAAATCAGGTAAGAAACCTATCAATTGGTTGACAAATACAGGTGCAAGTTTGACAGTTAACGGTGGTTCAGGTACTCCATATACAGCAGCTTCAAATATCCAATCGCCTCTTTCTCCATCAACAAACTTGTTACAAGGTTCAATGTACGGTTCACGTCTTCCATGGGCATTCCGTTTCGACCTTCGTGTTGACAAAGACATTAACTTGAGATTAGGTAAGAAAGACGGTGAAAGTGGACGTAATGCTTATATGAACGTCTATTTCCAGATCTTGAATCTCTTGAATTCGAAAAACATCATGGGCGTTTATGCAGCAACAGGTAACCCTGACGATGACGGTTATTTGACAGCTCCTGAATGGCAACGTGAAATTAACACTCAAAGAGATCCTCAAGCATTTAGAGATCTTTACAGCCTCTATGTAAACTATGCTGGTAACTATTCACAACCACGTCAGATCAGATTTGGTGTAATCTTTAACTTCTAAACAGAAATAAATAATTACTGAAAATATGAAGACTATTATTCGTTTATTATTTGTTGCATTTCTCTTTTTGAATGTAACTGAAGTAAGAGCCGAGAAAGTCAAAATGGCTGACACAAAATCTCGTACTCTTAGAGGTACAACAGCAGGTTGTACACCGTCTTCTACATTTGCTTGGTTGAATATCAACAATGCGAGAGTACGTGTTAACGCTGGTGGCGACATGTGGTGGGATCTTCCTGGTGGAACAGGAGCTAAATATTATATCCCATCCAACAGTTCATCAACTTCATTATACGCAGGTTCTTTGTGGATCGCTGGTCTCGACATCAACCAACAGTTGAAATGTGCAGCTATCCGTTTCCGTCAAATAGGTAATGACTTCTGGACAGGTCCTCTTACTATAGATGGAACAGCTTCTATCGATCCTGAAACATGTATGGAGTATGATAAAATGTTTACAATCACTCGTGCTGAAGTAGATGATTTTATCGCAAACTGCGACCCTGAAACAGGTCTCCCATTGTCAGGTTATGAGATTCCATCTTCAATTATGAACTGGCCTGCTCACGGTGATATAAGCAAGGGTATGAGCTACTATCTCGCTCCATTCTACGATAGAGATAAAGACGGTAACTATAATCCTAATATGGGTGACTATCCTTATTATGACATCGATAATGAACTCTGCCATAGCCAAGTCTCTACAATGGACGAATCTATCGAAGGTTCTATCGAAGGTTCTATCTTAGCTGACCAAGTCATTAAAGGTGACCAAACTCTCTGGTGGGTCTTCAACGATAAAGGTAACGCTCACACAGAAACAGGTGGTTCAGCTATCGGTCTCGAAATTAGAGCTCAGGCTTTCGCTTTCGCAACTAATGACGAAATCAACAATATGACTTTCTATAGCTACGAAATCATCAACCGTTCTACCTATACCTTAACAAATACTTACTTCTCTCCATGGACAGACGTTGACCTTGGTTTCTCAAGAGACGACTTTGTGGGTTGCGATGTCGGTCGCGGTTTAGGTTATGGTTATAACGGTAAAAATATCGATGGTTCCGGTGAGCCAGAATCTTACGGTGCCAATCCTCCAGCAGTAGGTGTCGACTTCTTCCAAGGTCCTTATTTGGATCCAGATGGTATCGACAACCCTAAGTATGATCCTGTAACAGGTGAAAACTGTGACGAAAGTATCAATGGTGTGAACTTCGAAAACGGTATCGTTGACGACGAACGTTTCGGTATGCGTCGTTTCGTTTATCACAATAATGATGGCAGTGATAATGGTGACCCTTCTAAGGCTTCAGAATATTATCTCTACCTTAGAGGTATCTGGAAAAACGGTGAAAAAATGCACTATGGTGGTAACGCGTTCCCTGGAACAAGTGGTGTAACTGATGTGGCTTGTGACTTCATGTTCCCATTCGATTCTGACCCATGTAACTGGGGTACAGGTGGTATTGACCCGGGTTTTGATGGCTATTGGAGTGAAGAAACAGGTAACAATGGTAGCCCTAACAACCCAGCTGACCGTCGTTTCATGCAGTCAGCAGGTCCTTTTACCTTGAAACCGGGTGCAGTAAACTATATCACTTTCGGTGTGCCATGGGCTCGTTCTACAACAGGTACAGCTTGGTCATCAGTGGAATTGTTACGTCGCGTTGACGATAAATGTCAAGCTATGTTCGATAACTGCTTCGACGTTCTCGATGGTCCTGACGCTCCAGACCTCACATTCCGTGAACTTGACAGAAAACTTATCGTTTACATTTCTAACTCAGAAAATTCAAATAACGTCAGTGAGTCATATACAGAAATAGATCCACAAATCAGCGGACCTCTCGCAACAGACTCAACACAACGTAACGACTCAACATATCGCTTCGAAGGTTACATTGTATATCAACTTGCTAACAAAGAAGTAAGTGTTGACGAACTTAATGACGTTAATAAAGCACGTATAGTCTATCAATGCGACGTTAAAAACGGTGTGTCAGAAATTATCAACTACGTTTACGATGACGATTTGAAAGCTTCAGTTCCAACATTGATGGTTGAAGGTGCTGACCAAGGTATCAAGAGTACATTTGTTCTTACACAAGACGCTTTCACGACAACAGGTGACGTCAACTTGATTAATCATAAGACATATTATTATATGGCTATATCTTACGCTTATAATAATTATCAAGATTATACGGTCGACGCTAACAACCCAATTGGTTTGTTCGGTCAAAAGACTCCTTACTTGGCAGGTCGTAAGAATATTAAGTTATATTCTGCAGTTCCTCACCAAATAGTAAATGGTACGGTTGTTAACTCAAACTATGGCGATAAAGTACAAATCACTCGTTGGACAGGTATAGGTAATGGTGGTAATCAATTGGAATTGACTCAAGAAACAATTGATGAAATCATGAGTAAAGGACCTGCAAGCAAAGATGTCGTGTTCGGTGATCCAGAATATCCAGTTGCATATCACCCGACATATAAAGCAGGTTACGGTCCTATCGACGTTAAAGTTGTTGACCCATTGAATGTAGTTTCTACAGAATACGCTATTTGGTTCGACGAATTCCAAGATAAAGTTATACACTCTGTAACTGGAGAAAAAGGTATTGATGGCGACTCAGTCACAAAACGTATCTTCAAATGGTACTTGAAAGACCTTAATACCGGTGAAGTTTTCGAATCAGAGAATACACCAGAACTTAAAACAGAACAGATTTTCATTGAAAGAGGTATTTCTGTAAGTATCTATCAGCCATGGAACATTGGACCATACAGAGTTGGTACATTCATGGACAGCAGTGATCCTGATTCACCTCCTATGCCACAGCCTGTAAATAGAATTCTTGCAGAGAACAATGGTCTTATCACATCATACGTAACGTATGCAGACAGCTCTAACAGATGGTTGAGTGGTATCAGAGATGATGACAATATGCCAAGTTCAGCTCTTAACTGGATTCGTTCAGGTATCTATGGCGACCAAGGCAATAAGACAAATAATGACTTCATGGTATCTGCATCAACAGGTGGTGTATCTAATCCTTATGACGAAAATGAAAACTATGAATCTATTGCAGAAGGTACTTGGGCTCCATTGCTTTTGACCAATCCATCAAGAAATTCAGGTCAATTTATCCCAGGTCCGATGTATGATGCAAGTGGTAGAAATTATGACTCTATATTCAGAAAATTAGGTTCTATTGATATTGTTTTGACATCAGACAGATCGAAATGGACTCGTTGTCCTGTTATCGAAATGGGTTTGGAAAAGGCATTGACAGAAGGACAAACAGAAGCATTCAGACTTCGTAAGGCTCCGTCAATCGATAAGGACGGTAATCCATGTGATTCAACAATGACAAAAGTAAGTAACAATCCTGAAGATCCTAACTATATTGCATTAGATGGTATGGGTTGGTTCCCAGGTTATGCTATTGACGTAGAAACAGGTGCACGTCTTAACATGTGCTATGGTGAAGATTCATATTATCCAGAATTGAACGGACGTGATATGATGTTCAATCCACCAGCGTTGAAAGAGACAACAGTCTTGTCAGCTCCAATAGCTCAGCTCTCAGATCCAGTATTGTTCGATGCAATTGATGGAACAGCTGTCATGGGTGGTAAACACTTTGTTTATATCTTCCCAATGAACGACGCAGGTGATTTAGGTAACGATTCACATTCAGTATTATTCAAATCTCCTGCATACGATGCTGGCGCATATTTGTATAACATCATCAAGAAAATTGAAGCATCTCCATCATCATCACTTAAAAATGTGTTGTATAAAGCATTGTGGGGACAACCACTTTGGACTGGTATGCCGATGCCTGTTGAAGGTAGAGAATGGTTACAAGAAGGTAATCCTGTGAAGATTTCAGTTCGTGTTGCAAAACCTTATAGATTAGGCTACGGTGACTTCGCACTTGAAAAAGAGACAAGTGAATTGTATGATACAATTAATCATAAGGGATACCTCCCATATTATACATTCTCAACAGCAGGTTATGGAGCTGAAGTTCAAAATCTTGAAAAAGCTGAAAACGATCTCGGTAAGATTACAGTGGTGCCTAACCCATATTACGCATTCTCAACATACGAAGACAATGCTCTTACACATAAAGTTAAGATTGCTAATGTCCCTGATAAGTGCGTTGTGACAATCTACACAGTAAACGGAACTAAGATTCGTCAATTCAAGAAAGACTCGAATGTTACATCTATCGACTGGGATTTGACCAACTTTGCAAATACACCAATCGCAAGTGGTTTCTATCTAATCCACGTTAAAGATAACACAACAGGTAATGAAACGACAGTTAAGTTCTATGCTGCAATGCGTCAAGTTGACTTAAATGTATTCTAATTATTATGCGAACAAAATTAAAAAGTACGATCATGAAAAAGTTATTAAAATCTATCGTTATAGTAAGCTTGACTATCTTATTAGGTTATAGCAATACAGCATTCGCAGGTAATAAGGATAGGTCTGGTCAAGCAGGCGCTACAGAATTGTTAATCAATCCTTGGGCAGCTTCTAACGGCTGGGCTAATGCCGGTATGTCTAAAATTCACGGCGTTGAAGCTATGTGGGGTAACGTTGCAGGTATCACTGCAACTAACTCCATCGACTTGAACTTCTCATACACCGACTGGTTGAAAGGTTCTGGCGTTAGCGCTTATTCTTTCGGTTTCTTAGCACGCATTTCTGAAACAGTCGTCGCCGGTCTCTATGTCATGTCATTCAATCCGGGTGAAATCTATAGAACTACTACAGAAAATCCAGATATGACATTAGGTACTTTCAAACCAAGTTTGATGAATATCAATATCGCCCTCGCTAAGTCATTCTCTAATAGTATCCACGCTGGTTTCGTGATTAAAATCATAAGTGAATCTATTTCAGATATGACAGGTACAGGTGTGGCTTTGGACGCAGGTATCCAATACGTAACAGGTGTCACAGATAACATTCACTTCGGTATCACTTTGAAAAACATCGGACCTACCATGAAATACAATGGCGACGGTCTTGTTTTCAAAGCTAACCCTGAATCATTCTGGGGCTCATCTCTTACAGTTATCCACCGCGCTGACCAATTCGAGTTGCCAACACAGTTGAATATTGCTGCCGCTTACGACATTAACTTCGGTAACGGCTATCGTATCACAGCAGCCGGTAACTTCACTTCAAACTCTTTCTCAAAAGACCAAGTCACTTTAGGTCTTGAAGGATCTTTGAAAGATTATTTGCTGCTCCGCGCTGGTTATACTATGGAAAATGGTATCTGGGAAGACATTGAATCAGACTTATGTACAAATGTCAACAAAGGATTATCATTGGGTGCTTCAGTGCAAGCTCCTCTTGGCGATAAAATGAAAGTCGCTGTCGACTACTCATTCCAAGAAACACAACACTGGAATGGTACTCATACAATAGGCGCAAGAATTATTTTCTAAAGATTGCCTTATATTCAAAAATAATTCGTATCTTTGCATACGTTTTAACAAAAAGGGCCCTTATTTCGGTAAGGGTCTCTTTTTTCTTTATTAATAAAATTATAAATCACATATTATGGCTGAAATTGAATATTTTACACAGGCTGGACTTCAGAAATTAAAAGATGAATTGGATCGTCTTATTTTAGAGGAACGTCCTAAAGTCGTTCAGGCAATTGCTGAAGCTCGTGATAAGGGAGATCTTTCAGAAAATGCCGAATATGATGCTGCTAAAGAAGCTCAACAACATTTAGAAATGAAAATCGTTGAACTTCAACAACTCATTATGAGTGCCCGCGTACTCGATGAATCTAAAATGGATACATCTAAAGTGTTGCTTCTCTCAACAGTGAAAATCAAGAACTTGAAAACTAATGCCGTCATGGTATATACTCTCGTTCCTGAAAAAGAAGCTGACCTTAAAAATCATAAAATATCCGTTACCTCCCCAATCGCTAAAGGTCTCCTCGGTAAATCTGTCGGTGACCAAGTGGAAATACAAGTGCCTGCAGGTAAAGTGATGTTCGAAATAATTGAAATAACACGACAATAATATGGCAACAATATTTTCTAAAATAGTAAACGGAGAAATACCTTGCTATAAAATAGCAGAAAACGATAAGTTCTTCGCTTTCTTGGATATAAATCCTGTGCAAAAAGGTCATACTCTCGTAATACCTAAAAAAGAAGTCGATTATATCTTCGATATTGAAGACAACGACATCCAAGAAATGATGCTCTTTGCTAAGCAAGTGGCGGTGAGAATTAAAGAAGCTATCCCTTGTGTCAAAGTCGGTGTGGCTGTCATCGGACTCGAAGTGCCTCACGCTCACATCCATCTCGTTCCAATGCAGAACGAAGGCGACCTCGACTTCAAACGCCCGAAACTTCAACTTGAAAAAGAAGAGTTCGTCGAAATACAAAAGAGAATAGCTTTTTAAAATATGAAAAGTTGAAAACTTGAGAATCTGAGGATCTGAAATTAATTTCATATCCTCAGATTTTTAGTTTCTCGGATTTCTCTCATAAACCAAAACAGATGCTTATTTTGAAAACAAAGTTATCCCAGACTTCATCGTAAGAATAAGGACCATAACGATAAAACGCTCCCAAACCTAATTTCGTGATACCCAAACTTATAATGTTGTCTATAACAAGTCCGCTCTCATAATAACCTTTATTTAAAACCTGAGAATCTGAGAATCTGAGAATCTGAGAGTCGTAACTGCAATTACCAATAGCAATGTTCGTTACTATTATTAATTCTGGATGGAATTTCTTAAAATCTATTAACAAATGTTTGAAGTTATGTGAGAAATATAAGGCGACGAATCTGTCGCAGAAGAACTCGTCTGGACGCATGGTGCTGAAACTCTCGCTGCAATAGACGTCAAACTTGTTTTCATTGCTGCCTTCAATATTGAATAATTCCGTAACGGGCGCAAAACCATTGATGTATCCAGCTTGCGCTACAAGGCTCGTTTCTCCCAAATGTTTGAATTCCTTCTTGCCTTTGAATTTGAATTCTATTTTGTCGAAATTGTACGGGCTGCCAAAAACGCCTTTCAAGTTTTTCTGATATGAAAGCCAGATGACAGGATTGGCGTTGCCTTCAACTCTCAATGTTTTCCCCGATTGAATAAACTTCTCCTTGAAAGCAATCCTAAGCCTAAAATCTAAAGTGCTTAGTCTGAGAAACTGGGAATCTGAGAATCTGAGAATTTGAGAATCTGAGAGAATATTCTTTTCTTTGACTTCAAATTTCAAGAATCCTTTAAGATATTTGTTGAAAAAGGTCGAATATTCGGCGGAAATAATATTGTTTAACGATGTGGCTTTCACGTAGAAATGCTTGTAGTTGGAAGGGTCGAGGAGTGGTTTTTTCCCCTCGAAGCCGTAATTGCCGAGGCGTTCAAATTCGTGGGCTACGCGAAATTTTAATTTCATATCTTTTGAAGTCAAGAGGTTGAAATCTAAATTACCACCGTAATTGAATTCTTTTGCCTTGAACCAATAGTTGCCGAAAGCTCCGATGGAAATGAAATTCGACATTTTCTCATTTGTCTCCAATCCTAAGCCGAGTTTCCAACCGTTGCCGATATTGTAATTCGTGATGTTTTTTAGATTGAAATCGAAAATGCCGATGGGGATTTCTCCTGATATTATAGACGCTAACACCCTGTAAATGTTGTCGAAATCAACACTTTCTTCTTGATTTATTGAATCGATAAATTTATACGTTGCATCTAATTCCTCCTGATTCAATGTGTCGTATCGATAAACGATGACAGTGTCGTTGATATGATTCTGCCCGCTCAAACAAACATTGAGAAGAAAAAGAAATATCGTTAATATAAATTTATAATTCATAATTCTTCATTATACATTCTTCATTGTTAATTTAAGGTTATTACGGTGTCGTTCTTTATCTCTATTGGTCTTTTTCTCTAAATTCTTTTTCAGCGCTTCGGTCAGGTCGACGCCGGTTTGGTTGGCGAGGCAAATAAGAACCCATAAGACATCGGCCATTTCGTCGGCTAAATCATATTTTTTATCAGATTCCTTAAATGATTGTTCTCCGTAAGTGCGAGCTATTATCCTTGCAAGTTCGCCAACCTCCTCAGTCAATAAGGTCATATTTGTCAGTTCGTTAAAATATCTTACGCCGTGAGCCTTAATCCATTCGTCGACGATTTTCTGAGCTTTTTCTATTGTCATGATTATGATAGATATAATGATGGACACATTCGATGTGTCCGTACTGTTACGTATGCAAAGGTAAATAATTTCAGTCAACGAGACAACAAGTCAACGAGACAACGAGTTTTTTTCTATCTTTGTAGAAAATAATTTACAGTGGAAAATACCTTTACCTTAGTGGCAAAGACGTTGCCAGGTTTTGAGCAAATACTTGCCGACGAATTAAAAGCATTAGGAGCGGAAAATATCAATGTGTTAAACCGCGCTGTCAGTTTTGAAGCTGATAAAGCCTTGATGTACAAAGCCAATTATTGTCTGCGTACAGCTTTGAGAATCTTAAAACCTATTATGACTTTCGTGGCTCGTAACGAGTTGATGTTATATAAAAAGATTTTTGAGATTAAATGGCATGAGATTTTCGGCATTGAAGAGACCTTTGCCATCGACGCTGTGGTGAGTGGAAATTATTTTACACATTCTCAATATGCTGCACTTAAGGTAAAAGACGCCATCGCTGATGAGTTCCGTAACAAATACGGCGCGCGTCCGTCTGTCGATACAGAGAATCCGGATTTGAGAATCAATATTCATATCGAGAATGAAAAAGTCACGCTTTCTTTCGACAGCTCGGGTGCTTCTTTGCATAAGAGAGGTTATCGTAAAGCTGTAGATAAAGCTCCTATAAATGAAGTGCTTGCGGCTGGACTTATAAAACTCACTGGCTGGAATTACGATAAGAACTTCGTCGATTGTATGTGTGGTTCGGCAACGATTCCTATCGAGGCGGCTATGGCGGCGATGAATATCCCGGCAGGTTATTTCAGAGAAACTTACGGCTTTATGAAATGGCGTGACTTCGACGAGAAGCTCTGGAAAGAAATTGTGACGCAAGCTGATGAGGAAATTCGTGACTTCGACTATGAAATCGTGGCTTCCGACCATTCCGCTAAAGCTGTTCAGATAGCGCAGTCGAATATCAAAGGCGCACATCTCTCTCACGACATCACTCTCTCACAACAGGATATGTTCGAGATGACACCACCGGAAGCTCCGGGAATATTGCTTATCAATCCACCTTATGGCGAACGTCTTGAAGAAAAAGACCTCGTTAATTTATACAAGAATATAGGTAACACTTTGAAACATAAGTTCCAAGGTTACGAGGCTTGGGTGATAAGCAGCAACAAGGAAGTCCTGAAACTCATAGGCTTGAAACCTTCCAAGAAGATTCCTGTATATAATGGCTCCTTGGATTGTAATTTCGTGAAGTTCGAGGTCTTCGATGGAAAATACAAGGATATGAAGAGGGAGAGAGCCAATAAGTAGAGACGCGTCGATAATACCGATAAAAAAATATACAATATATTATTGACACGTCTATTTTTTAGTTGTGGAGTGATGAAGTACTACCCAACTTCATCACTCCATAACTTCATTACTCCATAACTTCATCTCTCCATAACTTCATCACTTCATCACTCCATAACTTCATCACTAAAAATAAACACGATGTAATAGGTGCATCTTAACAATGAGGAATTATTCAAAGTTCAAAGTTCAAAGTTCAAAGTTCTTGGTTCTTAGTTCTAAGTTCTAAGTCTCTGCAAATCTCTCTCACGCTTTCTTCTATCGGGGTGAATTTGAAGTCTAATTCCTTGATGATTTTTTCTGAAGAATAGGAATATGTTCTTGTTGCAGTGCGTGCAGTCTCTTTGGTGATGAGAGGCTTCTTGCCTTGTATCTTTCCTATGAGCCAGAATACTCTCCATGCCACTTCGCTGAGGAACTTACCGACTTTGATATAAGGTACCTTGACTTTGAAGTTGTTAGCCATCAAAGTGAATAAATCTTGATAAGATATTAAAGCTCCGTTGAGACAATATCGCTGCCCGAACTTATTGTTTTCCATCAGCATTATCATGGCGCGAGCCACGTCTTTCACATCGACGAAGCCGTTAATTCCTGTAGTGTAGAATGGAAATCCTTTGGCGATAGTGTTGAAAAGTTCGCAGCTGCCCGAGTCCCATCTGCCTGCTCCGAGTATCAACGAAGGATTTACTATCGTCGCATTCAAACCTTCCGCTATGCCTCGCCAGACCTCCATCTCACCTTCGTGTTTGGAATTGGAATAAACGCTGTTATTTTTTGATTGCGTCCAAGGTGAATTTTCGTCTATAGATTCTCCTTCAAGTGCGCGCCCTAAGGCGGCGATGGAACTTACGTGACAGAATTTCTTGACATTACATATCAAAGCTGCATTGACCATGTTTCTCGTACCTTCAACATTGACACGCATCAAACTATTCTTATCGCTCGGGTCGAAAGAAACAACGGCAGCACAATGATAAACCTCGTCAACATCTTTCATGGCTTCTTCTAAAATATCATAATCCAAGACATCGCCGTAAACGAACTCAATGTTGTTGGGTATCTCATCGAAACCGTAACGTGACAATACATTCTTTAGCAATGATAAGTTGCTATTTTCGCGACATAAAAGTTTTATTTGACTTTTGACTTTTGACTTTTGACCTTTGACTATTTCTGCCACTAAATGCGATCCTAATAATCCTGTGCAACCCGTGATGAAAATCATGATTTTATTTTTTTACAAAGATAGTTTTTTTAAGTCAATGAGCCATGAGTCAATAATTCAATGCGCCAATAATTTAATTTAGTTAAAAAAAACTTTTATCTTTTGTCTTTATCCTTTTCTCTTTTATTATCTTTGCAACTCAAAATTTATAGTTATGAAAAGAATATGTATAGTAATCTTATGTGCTTTATCTTTAATTGCATGTAAACCAGAATTAGAAAAACCTACTGTTGTTACCCGAGAAATAGTGTCGATTGCAGATAGTGCTGCAACGGTTGCTTGTAGCGTCACTGATGACGGAGGCTCGGAAATCACATCGAGAGGTGTTTGTTGGAGTACGTCTGTAAATCCAACGATAGAAAAAGATAATGTTGTTGAAAGTGGTAGTGGTATAGGTGATTATGAAGTGGTGATGTTAAATTTGGAACCAGAAACAGACTATTATGTAAAGGCGTTTGCTGTCAATAGTGAAGGTGTTTCTTACGGAGAAGAGAAGAGTTTTACAACATTGATTAAAGAGAATGTTTTTGCTGACAAGATTATAACAGTGAATGGAGTGACGTTCACGATGAAAGCTGTTGAAGGTGGCACTTTTGCCATGGGCGCACAAAGCACTGATCCAGACGGAGCCAACTACGACGCTGAGGCTTGGGACAGAGAAGCTCCAGTGCATTCGGTAACATTGTCCGATTATTATATTGGAGAGACTGAGGTGACCCAAGAACTATGGCAAGCTGTTATGGGATATAATCCAAGCCATTTTGTAGGTGACAAAAATCCTGTCGAACAAGTTACATGGTATGAGTGCCAGAATTTCATTACACAAATAAACCTCTTGACTGGCATGAATTTCAGACTTCTTACAGAAGCAGAATGGGAATATGCGGCAAAAGGCGGTAACAAATCGGAAGGCTACGTCTACAGTGGTAGCGATAACCTCGAAGATGTGGCATGGTTCGCCGACAATAGTAATTCCAAGACTCATGAGGTTATGACTAAGATACCTAATGAGTTGGGAATCTACGATATGTGCGGTAACGTATTAGAGTGGTGTCAGGATATATATGGCGATTATAGTGGCGATGATCAGATAAATCCTATTGGGGCATTGTCGGGTGGCGATTGTGTTATTCGTAGCAGTGGCTGCCGTAGTGCCGCCTCATATTGCAGACTGCCTGTTCGTTGTTATCTCATGCCAGCAGGCGTGAGCCTCAACATCGGATTCCGTTTGGCGATGGAATGTCAATAAGTCAATAAGTAGAGACGTGACATATTACACCGATGAAAATAAACACGATGTAATTGGTGCGTCTTTTTTAGTTGTGGAGTGATGGAGTGATGGAGTGATGGAGTGATGGAGTGATGGAGTTGTGTTGTTTTTTCATGAATAAAAAATCTTTTGTCTTTAGACTTTTGCCTTTAGACTTTTCTTATCTTTGCATATCTAATTAGAATTAAAATTTTATATCAATGAATAAAGATTTCGTAGAAGAATTACGTTGGCGTGGTATGCTTCACAGCATGACCCCAGGAACTGAAGAACAACTTAAAAAAGAAATGACAGTGGGTTATCTCGGCATCGACCCTACTGCCGACTCATTACATATAGGTCACCTCTGTGGTATCATGATGCTCCGTCATCTTCAACATGCAGGTCATAAACCTCTCGCTCTTCTTGGCGGCGCTACAGGTATGATAGGCGACCCTTCAGGAAAATCAGCCGAACGTAACTTGCTCAATGACGAGACTCTCAACCATAACCAAGCTTGTATCAAGAAACAACTCGCTAAGTTCTTGGACTTCGACAGCGACGCTCCTAACAAAGCAGAACTCGTCAATAACTACGACTGGATGAAAAACTACTCCTTCCTTAACTTCATCCGCGACATCGGAAAACATATCACCGTCAATTATATGATGGCTAAAGATAGCGTCAAGAAACGCTTCAGCGGCGAAGGCGAGGGCATGTCGTTCACAGAGTTCAGCTATCAACTCGTTCAAGGTTACGACTTCTTATATCTATATCAAAATAAAAACTGTAAGCTTCAGCTCGGTGGCTCCGACCAATGGGGTAACATCACCACAGGTACAGAGTTGATTCGTCGTAAACTCGGCGCGGAAGAGACAGCCTACGCGCTCACATGTCCGCTCATCACCAAAGCCGACGGCGGTAAGTTCGGTAAGACAGAAAAAGGTAACATCTGGTTAGATCCAGCCAAGACCTCGCCTTACGCTTTCTATCAATTCTGGATGAACTGCTCCGACGACGACGCTGCTAAATATATCAAGATATTCACTCTTTTAAGTAAAGAAGAAATAGACACTCTCATCGAACGTCATGCCGCAGAACCTCATCTCCGTGAACTTCAACGTACTCTTGCTCGTGAACTTACAATCATTGTTCACTCGAAAGAAGACTTGGAAATGGCAGAAGAAGCAACACAGATTTTATTCGGCAAAGGTACTTCAGAAGCCTTACATAAATTCGACGAAGCTACTTTGTTGAGCATCTTCGAAGGCGTGCCTCAAGCTAATGTCTCGAAAGCAGCTGTAGAAGAAGGTATGCCGATAATCGACTTTCTGACACAGACTAACGTCTTTCCTTCAAAAGGTGAAGCTCGTAAAATGTTACAAGGCAATGGCGTAGCTGTCAATAAAGAGAAAGTGACAGACGCTAAGGTCATTGGTAAAGACGATTTGCTTAACGACAAATATATTCTTGTTCAAAAAGGTAAGAAGAATTATTATCTCATAATAGCGGAATAAAATCATGAATACATTTTTTCTGATATTAATTCCAGCTCTTGTCATTATGGTGATAGTTTTCATTGCCATAGGTATCAAGATGTTTGTGAAAAAAGACGGACAATTTGAACGGAAGTGCGCACATTCTTTAGACCCTGACGCTAAATGTGTGTGCGGTGGTAAAGGCGACGGAAGCTGTAAGAGACATAAAGACAATAAGTAGAGACGTACCGATTACACCAATGAAAATAAACAAGATGTAGTTGACACGTCTCAATGAGCCCTGTAGGGACGAGAGATAATAGTCAGGTGTGAAGTGAAACGGAACGCCTGATGTGGGAATGGTTAATATGACAACGAGTAGATTTGTGTCAATGAATTAAAGAATGAAAAAAATATTTGTTTTCATAATGATGTGCTGCTTCTTGATGAGTTGCGACTCTGAAAAGAAGCAGCAGTTTTTTGGAACCACACAAGGCTCCTATTATTCAATAACTTATTATGATAAAGAAAATCGCGACTTCGGTCGTGAGTTCGACTCCATCTTCACTGAGATAGAAAATACGCTCTCGCTCTGGGACGAGAACTCCATGATAAGAAAGGTGAACCGTAACGACACTACAGTCGTCCTTAACCAAATTTTTATAGACAACTTCAACTACGCGATGCGAGCCGCAGAACTTTCTGACGGATATTTTGACCCAACCATCGGCCCGCTCGT